>JBKPGQ010000194.1:0-12345 GCA_046729455.1 Verrucomicrobiota bacterium | reverse complement strand
GCCAGTGTCGGTACTCCGCTAAGTCATCGGCCAAATGTTTCGACAAAAGGATGTGACCGGCATCACCACAGTCCATCACCCGTTGCGCGATGTTGATGCCAGCACCAGCGATGTTTGTCCTGTCGTTGACATCGGAAATTTGACTCACGGGTCCGCTGTGAACACCCATGCGTAATTTGATGTGCGGGTGGTCTTTTAACGCCTGGCTAATCTCCAGCGCGCATAGCGCGGGCTCCTCCGGGCTGCGGAAAAAAAGTAGCGCCATCCCATCCCCGGTTGGCACGCGGATGAGTTTGCCGCTTACTTCTGCTGCCCGAAAACATTCGGTATTGCGGACGATCTGGTTCAGTTCCTGGAGCAGCTCAATTTGCTCATTAACCAGCAACTTCGAATAACCGACCACGTCGATTAACAAGACGTTGGCGATCTCGAGCGGGAGATCGCGGCTACTGTCGGCGGAAGTATCCTGGGCGTTCACCCCTTTTGCGAAGGCTGTCCCGACTTCCCAACATCGTCGAGAGTAACCGATGCTTTCGCAGGTTCAAGGGAATTCGGGTCAAAGCGCCCCTGGGTTGCCACCGATTTATGGTTACCGCAGCGCCGGCCAGAGCAACAACGGGGAATTTAAACACGAATCCGTCGTCGTCACGGGGCTACAGCGGGACGGATGGACGCGAATGAAGGATGAGACAATGACGAAGTCCGAATGACGAAGCTCGAAGTAATGACGAACGATCAAATGATGCAGGTTGTTATGGCGCTCCCCGCAAATGCCGTGCGCTCGATAGTGCAACGCCGGCGCTATGATAGGCCGAACCCCGGACAGTGTTGCTCGTGATACGGCCAGAAAGAAATGCTGACAGTTAATCGCTGCAGGGTCGAACGTTCCTTATCCGGAACGCCGATGCGCGTGGAAATTTCGAGCTGCTCGATATCAATCCGATCGCAAAGCGGATTTGGTTCATTGGGCATTCGCCAAGATTACTGCGCTGCCGCTCAGAGCAACACTCGTTTCGTCCGCAGTTGCCTCCTACTTCGGCGCGAGTGTGGCGACAATCTTCTCAAAGCGCGGATCGCCGCGTAGCGGATCCCAGTAAGGATGCAATCGCAGCTCACCATAGCTTAAAAACCCGGGAAGCTTCGCCGCGATGGTTAACTGTTCGAAGGCTAGATCCTTCTCGCCCGTCCACGCATAAATAAGCGCTAAATTTTGCACCAATAACGGGCCAATAATCGCATCTTTTGTCACCGGCAAGAGCTCGACTGCGCGGCGGCCTTCGCGAATTGCGTCCTCCTTGTGCCCGAGGGCCGCGTCAGCCATCCCGAGCACGCAAAGTCCTTCCGGATAGTCAGGCTGTTCCGCAACGAGTTTGGCCGCTTCGGTTCGGGTGCCGGTAAACGCAGCGTGTACCGCCGCCTTATCACCGCGCATCTGAGCGACTGCCCCTTCGCACCAGGCCCGCGGAAACGGAATGGCATCTTGATAGCAGCCGGCAATCGGAAGAGCAGCGAGAGCGCGCAGCGCACTGTCGAGATCGCGCTTGCACAGCGCTCCGCGAAGCCAAACCTGCGCTACGTTTTTGGCTTCGCGCGGATCTTGAGCGAGGATTGCCTCTACGGTGGAGAGCAGCGGGCGGGTGTCAGCATGCCAATCAACCTCGACTTCCGCACGCGAAGCTCGCAGGATTGCCTCTTTTGGAGTAACCGCAATCGCGCGGTCGTATGCACGCTCTACATCGGCATAACGGCGCAGGAGATAATAGCTGTAAGCGATTTGCTGAAGAACGTAACGGTTCTGCGGGTCGAGCTCGACGGCGCGCTCGAGATTTTTAGTCGATTCAGCCCAGCGTCCTTGCCGTCGGTCGATATAGCCAGCCAGAACAAAAGGCCACGGATCGTTAGGCAAACTCGTCTGTGCCAGACTAAGTTCCTTCCGAGCGCGATCGTAATCGTGGTAACCCCAGTACAAATGCTTGGCCAGAGCAAGATGCGCTTCACCAGAATTTGGAAGCAGGCGAGTGAGCGATTGGATGGCTGCGTTGGCCATCGCCAATCGTGCCGGAGTATGATCAAGACCGCCATGATAGATGACATCATGAGCGTGAGCAAGTTGGTAATAGGCCAGGGCAAAGGCGGGATCGCGTTCGATTGCCTGATTCAGCAATCGAACACCCTCGAACAGGCCTTCCTGTAAGGGTGTAAAGTAAATAGCGGTCGCGATGAGTGTTTTGGCCCGAACATACAGATCGTGAGCAACCAGATCAGTCGTTGGTTTTTGTTCGATTGCCGCTTTTTCGCCCGGAGAAATTTTGGCTTGAAGTTGCGCGACTATCTTCCCAGCCACTTCGCTTTCGATTGCAAACACATCGGCAACCTCGCGATCGTAACGTTCCGCCCAGAGCTGGGCGTCGGTGCGCGCATCGACTAACTGAGCGTTGACGCGCACTCGACCGCCGGCACGCTGGACTGTGCCTTCCAACACGTGCGCTACGCCCAAGTCAGTCGCGAGCTCGCGCAGGTTGCGCTTCGGCCCGGCTTTGTATTGCATCACCGATGTGCGGCTAATCACTTTCAGGTCGGCAACTCTGGAAAGGCCTGTGAGGATTTCATCCTGTACGCCATCAGCAAAGTAAGCGTTCTCTTTCTCGTTGCTTAAATTCTCGAACGGAAGAACAGCGATGCTCTTTTCGGGAATCGCAGCCAGCGCGCTAAGAGCTCTCTTCACCGTCGTTGGTGGCGCTCGATTGAAAAAGATCAGCGAACTGATAACCAGCGTAACGGCGGACACAACAAGAGCAACTAAAAGTACGACCTTGGGCCAACGGGGAGCAGTGACTGGGCGGACGCTAACAACAGGCGCGTGTTTCCTTCTTCTCCGCCGGAGCTTCTCAGGGACCTGCGGATTGCCGAGACCATTCTTGAAGAGGTTAAACAAGTGCAGGTGCAGCCCGTACTTCACTTCGCATTCGCCCAGATCGTGCAGGTGCGGCTGCCAATGGCGATACGCAGCCAAATCTTCCGCCAAATGCGCGGACAACAGAATGTGCCCGGCATCGCCGCAATCCAGCACTCGCTGCGCAACATTGATTCCCGAACCGGCTATATTCGTCTTCTCGTTAACGTCGATAACTCGGTTGACGGGACCGCTGTGAACTCCCATTCGCAGCCGGATGTTCGGATGATCTTGCAACTCTTTGCTAATCTCGAGCGCACACCGGGCCGGTTCTTCCGGACTGCGGAAGAAAACCAGCGCCATCCCGTCGCCGGTTGGCACTCGGATCAGTTCACCTCTTGTTTCTGCAGCGCGAAAAGATTCCGTACTTCGCACGATTTCCTTCAGCCGCTGGAGCAATTTGACCTGCTCGTTCACCAGCAGTTTTGAATAGCCAACCAGGTCGATTAGTAAGATGTAAGCGATCTCGAGCTGGAGATCCGGCGTCGGTTCCGCAGGCGTGTCTTGCGAGCTCACCCTTTTGCGAAACCTAATGCTCCCGATAGTCACGGTCGAGGGCAAACACCCGTGCGGGAAACACGAAGGAATATTGGGCGCTTGAGGAGGTCAAGCATTTTGTGCGATCCAATAATTTCGCGGGTGCTAAGGATGAAGTGACGGCGTAAGTCTTTTGAGTAATGGTGCCCACTGGATTGAGCGCCAGCGCTACTCAACAGCCGCGCTTACTTTGGTGCGAGAGAAGCGACAATCTTCTCGAAGCGCGGATCTCCCCTCAGCGGGTCCCAGCACGGATTCAGGCGTAAGTGACCATAGCTCAAATGACCGGGGATGCGTGCCGCGATGTTTAACTGTTCCAACGCGAGATCCTTCTCGCTGGTATACGCATAGATAACAGCCAGATATTGGATCAACAGCGGGCCCCTCACAGCATCTTTGTTCACAGGCATCAGTTCAACCGCGCGGCGGCCTTCGCGAATTGCGTCGTCCTTGTTACCCAAGGCAGCGTCAGCCATCCCAAGCACACAAAGCCCTTCCGCGTAATCAGGTTGCTCTGCGACGAACTTGGCCCCCTCGGCTCGCGCGTTACTAAATGCAGCGCTCGCTACCGCCTTATCACCGCGCAACTGAGCCACTACGCCCTCACACCACGATCGCGGAATCGGAATAGTGTCGTCGTAACACCCATCCATTGGTAGCGCGGCGAGCGCGCGACGCGCGCCATCCAAATCGCGCTTCCACAACGCTCCGCGAATCCAAACCCACGCCAGGTGTTTGGCTTCGCTGGAATCTTTGGCAACAAGAGCCTCAACTGTCGAAATCAATGGCTCTGGATCGGCATGCCAGTTGAGTTCGATTTCTGCGCGTGCAGCCCGGAGCGAGCCATCTTTCGGAGTAACAGCGATTGCGCGGTCGTATACGCGCTTTTCATCGGCATAGCGGCGCAGGGAATCATACGTACGAGCGATCTGTTGGAGGACAGCAGGGTTTTGCGGATCGATCTCGACTGCGCGCTCAAGATTTTTGGTCGATTGATCCCACCGCCCTTGTCGTCTGTCGATAAAGCCAGCCAATATAAAGACGAGCGGCTCGTTAGGCAGGCTCTTTTGTGCCAAGCTAAGCTCCTTTCGAGCGCGATCGTAATCGAGATAACCCCAGTACAAATGCTCAGCGAGGGCGAGATGCCTTTCGCCCGAATTTGGGCCCAAGCGTGTGAGCGCTTGGATCGCTGCGTCAGCCATGGCCAAGCGCGCAGGAGTGTGATCCGTACCGGTGAAGTAGATGAGGTCGTGAGCGTGGGCTAGTTGGTAATAGGCAAGGGCGAAGGCTGGGTCGCGTTCGACTGCTTGGCTCAGCAGGCGAACAGCCTCGTACAAACTCTCCGCTTGAGGTGTGCTGAAAATAGCAAGCGCCGTGAGCGTTTTGGCTCGTATGTACAGATCGTGAGCAACCAGGTCAGACGTTGGTTTTTGCTCGATGGCAGCCTTTTCGCTTGGAGAGATTTTAGCTTGAAGCTGCGCGACTATCTTTCCAGCCAGTTCACTTTCGATTGCAAATACATCGGCAACATCGCGATCGTAACGTTCCGCCCAAAGTTGGCTGTCCGTGCGCGCATCGATCAACTGAGCATTGACGCGCACTCGACCACCGGCGCGCTGGACTGTGCCTTCTAACACGTGCGCCACGCCTAAGGCGGTGGCGACTTCGCGTAGATTGGGTCTTGGTTCGGCCTTGAATTGCATCACCGAGGTGCGGCTAATCACTTTCAGGTCGGCAACTCTCGAAAGGCCAGTGAGGATTTCATCCTGCACGCCATCAGCAAAGTAAGCGTTCTCTTTCTCATTGCTTAAATTCTCAAACGGAAGTACGGCGATGCTTTTCTCGGGAATCGCAGCCAACGCGCCAGCAGCAGGTGCTCTCGTTATCGTCGTAGATGGCGCTCGATTGAAAAAAAATAGCGAACTGATAACCAGAGCAACTGCGGACACGAGAAAAGCGATTGTAAGCGCAGCCTTCGGCCAACGAGGCGCACTAATTGGACGGACGCTAACGGCAGAGGCGGGTCTCCTTCTTCCTGGCCGGAGTTTCTCGGGAACCTGCGGATTGCCGAGACCATCCTTGTAGAGGTTAAATAAGTGAAGGCGCAGCCCGTATTTGACTTCGCACTCACCCAGATCATGCAAGCACGGTTGCCAATGCCGGTATTCGCACAGGTCCTCCGCCACGTGCGCGGACAAAAGAATATGCCCAGCATCGCCGCAATCCAGCACGCGCTGCGCAACGTTGATTCCCGAACCGGCTATGTTCGTTTTCTCGTTAACATCGGTGACTCGGCTAACCGGACCGCTGTGAACTCCCATCCGCAGCCGGATGCTCGGGTGATCTTGCAACGCTTCGCTAATCTCGAGCGCACACCGGGCCGGTTCTTCCGGACTGTGGAAGAAAACGAGCGCCATCCCATCGCCGGTCGGTACTCGGATGAGTTCGTCCCTTGCTTCCGCTTTCCGAAAACATTCGGTACTCCGCACGATTTGCTTCAACTCTTGCAGCAATTCAATCTGCTCGTTCACGAGCAGTTTGGAATAGCCGACCACGTCTATTAATAACAGATGTGCGATTTCCAGCTGGAGATCGGGCGTCGGTTCCGCGGACGTGTCTTGCGGGTTCACCCTTTAGTACTAAGGATTCTAACAGCGGTAGTTGCGGTGGTCGAGAGCAAATGGGCATTCGCGCAGAAGAGAACGCGCACCCAAATGAATGCTCGTTTCCCGCTAGTGCGATCTAAATAAAACTGTAGCTGCTGTAGCCACGGCCCTGTGGGCCGTCTTTCTAGTGTCACGTGCAGCGCCGAAATGGACCGGCCAAAGGCCGGTGGCTACAAGATTTTTGAAATCGCACTAATTGATGAGCGCCTTTCCTACAGTCCCAGGTTGATACGTTCGCAGCTCCGTGCGGATAAGACCGGGGCCGAAGGCTGCTACGTTGAGGACGATCATGATGAGAGCAAAGAGATACATTCCCATCGTGAGCCCAATCCCGAGGTGCATCCCGCAAATGAAGATCAGCCAAATCTTTCGTGTCTTGCTGCTCCAGATAAAAACTGGATATCCGATTTCCAACAAACAAATCAAGATCCCCGCGACAGGAAAGAAATATTTCCATCCTACGAGTATCTCAGGATCAATGATGTTGAAAGGCGGGCGGATGAGAGCGCGCCAGACACTCGAACCATCCCACCATCCGCTACCAAGGCATTTGGTTAGGCCGCTGAAAAAATAAATGATGCACAAGTGAAGCTGAAGGACGCGACGCCAAAAACCGAGCAGCTGCGGATCTTTTGGATGAGGTTTTCTCAATCGCCAGTCGAGAGAATATCGATCCGGCAACGGCGATAACATCAGGTAGAAGAGTCCAATGGTCATGAAGTTATCCACGCCGTATGACACGAACCCTCCACTCCGGGCTGCGCATAGATGTAAAAACCACGCCAGTATCGTGGAGAGGCGACAAGCAAGCCCCAGCACGAGGCCGCAGCCAGCAACAAATAAACAAATCCACGCAACAGCAAGGACAGTCTCTTCACGTAAACCAAGGTGCTTTCCAAACGCGACGAACCAGCCCAGTCTCGGAACAAAATGACTTTCCACAGAAAGAAGCGCTTCTGCCAAGTCGCGGCTGCTTACCCCTGCTCCCCCAAGTAGATCATTCCAGTCCCTTCGTAACGACAATGAATACAACGTTGTTTGAAAACCGAGGCCGAACCGAAGAATAGTTAGCCAATTATCGGTCTCCGCTGGAAATAGAAATTGGAATAGCCGTTGTCTTAACGATTGCAATCTTGGTCAGTGATCCCTTGGTTCTGTAGATTCATTCTCGAGACTGAAATCGTAAGCGTACAAGAACGTGTACGATGCTCTCTTACCGTGCTCGAACTCACTTACACTTGGCAGGCCGATCGATCCGAACATGACCCGAATTGTCTTCACCTCGGGATGCTCGCGCCAAATCGGCATCGACAGCATTTTCACCAAATGCTCCCGAAAAGCGTCATAGGGCGTGCGCCCGATCTGATCTAGCAAACTAACTAAGCGCAAGCCCGCCGCAGCACTCCTAACCGAAGGCAGCTCGTATTCCATTCGGCCGTCGGGGTAGTGTAATTCAAAAACGAGCCTGTAGCTGCCTGGCACATTTGGCGCAAAATAACCATAACTCGTTTCGATCCCGGCAAGGTGTAGATACGTTGCAAGCGCTTGTCGGATGGGGTTTGATCCGGACAAACGCTGGCCGAGCGCGAAGGAAAGAGCCGTCTCGGCTTTCTGCGAAATGCTCTTAGAGTAAGGAGGAAGAATCGTTGGTCCTTGCGCCACTAATCGCAGCGTGTCCCGAAACGAAAATGAAACGATCAGCAAAAAATGCAGGCCGAACCATGCTGCATGAACATGTTTTTGTCGGAAGAGCTGTCGAGCTTTCAGAAGCGACCGAGAGAGCGGCGCTGCTTATTTGGTGAGCGCGTTGGCAACCGCCCCTATGTCCTCGGGATCCGGACTAGCAACCTTCATTGTGACATAAGGATCTCCAGCCGGTGCACTGTCCACGACTTTCGATTTTGTGACTCTAACAGTCCTAATATTTATCGGAAAGGGACAAGGTTTGTACGGATGGATGGGTTGAGCGCCCTCGTTTAGCAGAACAGTCAGGTCGTAAGAACCCCCATGCCGACAAACCCGTTTCAATGCATTGTCGAACTGATCCTGGCTCTTCCACTTAACATATGAGATGCCGTTTCCAATCACCAAAAAGGCTTGTTGGTTGGCGACGAACTGATAAGTGACGCAGCTAACGACCGCGAGCGTCACGATTACCACCGATATAACGAGTGCGAATGTTCTAGACGGGGTTTTCATAGCACCTGCTGGTTTGACTCCGCGCACCCTGATTGGCAAGCACAAAGTTAACGTTCCAGCCTAGCACGCATCGAGCCCAGGGAAGTTAGAAGCGGATCGGATGCGGCCGCAGCGACTATGTTTGCCTACCTTGACGTGATGACGCACGCGTTGAGGTTGATCACGAATGAAAACGGTCTGGCGCGTTTTTGCTTATTTGAAGCGGTATCCGTGGATGGCGGCGGGGACCTTGACGTGCGCGATCCTGAGCACATTGATGGTGATCGTTTTCCCGGCGACCACCAAATGGATCATCGACGACGTGGTGCGCGCGAATCGGCCGGACAAATTGCTGCCGCTAATCATGCTGGCGGCGATCGCATTTCTTCTCCAGCACGGGTTCAACGCATTGCGCATCGTGCTGAATAACACGTTCGAACAAAAAGTGATCTTTGATTTGCGCAGCGATTTGTATTCGCACATTCAACTGCTGCCGTTGCGCTGGTTCGACAATCGCGCTACGGGCGATTTGATGACACGTGTAATCGAGGACGTCAACTCGGTCGAACGCGTATTGATCGACGGAATCGAGCAGGGCGTGGTCGCGGCGCTGCAAGTGATCGTCGTTCTCGGCGTGATGTTTTATTTGAGTTGGCAATTGACGTTGTTAAGCCTGGTGCCGGCGCCGTTTCTAGCCGGCGGCGCGCTTTGGTACACGCTCACCGCGCATCGCCGCTATCGATTGCAACGGCGCGCTTCCTCGGCCATGAACGCGCTACTCCACGATAATCTCGCCGGCATCCGGCAAATCAAAAGCTTCGTCCGCGAGTGCGAGCAACACGCGCGCTTCAACAAAGCCAGCAACGAATTGCGGCGGGCCACGCTCATCGTCATGCGGGTTTGGGCGATGTATCACCCGTCAATGTATCTGATTGGCTCGTTAGGGGTCGTCCTCTTGATCGCGGTCGGAACAAAAGCCGTTCTGGCCGGCGCGATGCAACTCGGCGATTTCATCGCTTTTCTCATGCTCACCGGATTTCTTTATGAACCGATCGGGAAATTGCATCAGCTTAATCAACTCGTACAAGCCGGGCGCGCGGCCGGCGAACGCGTGTTCCAGATTCTCGACGAGCCCCAGGAGCCGGCTGCCAAAGCCGTGATCGTCGATTCAGGCAGCACGGGGATTCTCGGAGATATTCGTTACCAAAATGTGAGCTTCAGCTACGCGGAAGGATTGCCCGCTTTAAGCCATGTTTGCTTTCACGCACCGCCGGGTGCGACGGTCGCGCTGGTGGGCGCAACCGGCGCCGGTAAATCGACACTGGTGAATCTGCTCGGACGTTTCTATGAATTCACCAGTGGACAAATCTGTATCGACGGGAAACCAATTCGCGAATATGACCTGCATGCATTGCGCGAGGCGATCGGTGTGGTGACGCAGGAAAGTTTTTTGTTTAATGGATCGATCCGCGAAAACCTGCTCATGGGAAAACCGCAAGCGACTGACGCAGAATTATGGCGCGCGGTGGTTGCGGCGAACGCGCAGCAATTTATCCAACGTTTACCGGACGGCTTGGAAAGCGTCGTAGGCGAGCGTGGAGTGAAATTAAGCGTAGGCGAAAAGCAACGGATCTCTATTGCCCGAGCGCTGTTGAAAGATCCACCGATTTTGATTCTCGATGAAGCAACCGCGAGTGTGGACACTGCGACGGAGCGCCTCATCCAGGAAGCACTGGAGCGTCTGATGGCGAACCGCACATCGATTGTCATTGCGCATCGGCTTTCCACGATTGTGCGTGCGGACCAAATTCTGGTAGTCGATCATGGCCGGATCATCGAGCGCGGCACACACGACGAATTGCTGGCTCTCGGTGGAAAATATGCGCGGCTATGCCAGCAAAGTTTGCTCGAAACTTCCCCGCTGCGGGAAACAGAATCGTCGGCAGAAATTGCCGCTTCACAGACGCCCGAAGCAGAGGAACAATTGCCAGTCTGCTGACAGAAAGGCATCCGTGGGGCGACCACGGGATTCTTCTGCCAGATCCTTATCTAGCGGAGTGCAATCTCGTTAGGCACACGGCTTCACCAAGCGTCGGCGTGGCAGGTAGATCACAGGTTTATGTTCCCGCACGCTGAATGACCGCTTCATATTTTTCTTTTAGCTCAGCGTATCGTCGCTCGGCTTCCATCAGAGCGCGGCGCTCTTCTTCCAAGTTTAGTTCGAGATCACGAATCTGTTGCTGGAGGCGAAACGACATTCGCGCCACCACTGGCGCAACGGGATCGCCCAGTTGAATTTCGGTTTGGGCATCTCCGGCACCTGCTTCGCCCCTTTCCCACAACTGGGGCATCTCCTGAATTTTGCAACGAGCGCCATCGCGAGTGTTGATGATGAGAGTTTCACCATCGATTTCGCCAAGCCGAATAAATTCCTGGAGGGCGCCTAGCGTTGTCGGTCCGTAATAATGCTCGCTCGTAAGCTCGACTAACCAATCCATCCCGAGCTGGGGCAGCATCGGCGCTTTCATCCAGGTCTGCCGGTCGTTAGAAAGCGTATCCTGTGGTGCGATTTGCGCCGCAGCTGCCCAGCGCGCGATTTGATCAAAACGCACCGGACCAAAGGTGCTTCCGTCTTCGTGTTTGCGCAGAAACCAACTTTGATTCACGAGGCTTGTATCACTCTGTCGGCGTTGGCGAACTCGAAGCTGCCGGCGACGCAGCCGGGATAATAATGGTCTGTCCCGCCTGTAGCTTACGGCCATCTTCGATATGATTGGCGTTTTGCAGTTCTTCCACGCTAACCTTGTACATTTTAGCGATAGAAGTGAGTGTCTCACCGCGTGCGACGATGTGGTTGTTCGCGCCGGCGGGATGTGGTGGAGACCCAGCTGCAGCGGCAGGGCTGGTTCCCGATGGCGTACTTTCTCCAACCATTACGCCCGGGCGAATGTGTGCGATTTGCTGTTCCAGCTTGAGGATCTCCTGAGAAAGCGCGTCAATCTTGGCGTTCTGTTCGTCTATCTTTTTTGCCAGCGCTTCAAGTTGAGCGGTATCATCTGATTTGCCAGACTTCGACGCGGGCGTTTGAGCAGACGCAATGCAAAGCAACCCAAAAAGGAACGTCGCGCAAAAAATCAGTGCGAGCTTCATCGGGGCAAAACTTTGCCATCAGCAGATTTGTCTGGCAAGCGTCATCAAAAAGGGAAGCGTGATTCGTGATTCGTTACAACGGAGGCTGGCTCCAAGCTTTTTAGCGCTTCAGCGGTTCAACTTTTTAGCGACCCGAAGCGTGCAGCTTGCCTTTCCAATATTTGCTCTTAGATTTTTTTATGCCTGAGCGCATTCAGAAGCCGGTGGAACCGGCTCCGTGGGGTCCAAAACAAGGCGATGGTGGAGGTCCACGTTCACCGGACGTTTCGCGTCCGGACACGAAGGATCTTTTAAAAAAAATGCGCAAGGTGGATCCCAATCAATCCAAGCGCTATCGCCAGCGCACCGGCCAATAATGGAGCGCTCTCCGGTGGAGTTTGACCAGAATTTTTCTGGTGCAGCCGGCGATTTCCCTGGACTGCTGCGTCGCAAAGGCTTGCTCGCTCCGGCGGCTGTGAAGCCGCTGCCACAAGGCGGAGCGCCTCAAAAGATGTGGCAGCCAACGGAGGCAACCACAATTCTCGCCTTCAAATTTTCAGGCGGCGTGTTGGTAGCAGGCGACCGTCGCGCAACTGCTGGCAATACAGTTGTGTATGATCGCGCCGACAAAGTTTTGGAAATCGATCGGCACTCGATCATGGCCATTGCGGGTGTGCCAGCAACGGCGTGGGAAATGGCGCGCGTGCTCGAACACTCATTCCAATATTTTCGCCGAACGCAACTGCAGGAAATGAGTGTCGATGGCAAAGTCCGCGCTCTGTCCAAGTTGTTGCGCGACAATTTCGGGTTCGTCATGCAAGGCGTGGGAGTCGTGGTGCCGATCTTCGCGACCTACGATTCTCATCCGAAACCCGAGGCGCG
>JBKPGQ010000193.1:0-5218 GCA_046729455.1 Verrucomicrobiota bacterium | reverse complement strand
ATGCGGAAAGCGGCGAAGAAAATGGATTTTGAGAAAGCCGCCGAACTACGCAACATGATTGATGACTTGCGCAGCACGACAAGGCCGATGCGCCGGTTTACCCGTGGTAGTCTGCCGAGCTCGATCGATCCGATGGCGGATGTACGCGCATTGGCTGATGCGTTGCAACTGCCGCAGGTGCCGCGCGTGATGGAGTGCTTCGATATCTCAAATATTTCCACGACACACGTTGTCGCCTCGATGGTTTGTTTTCGGGACGGCGTACCGGACAAGGACAATTACCGACGCTATCGAGTGCGAACGGTTGACGGCCAGGACGATTTCGCCAGCATGGCCGAGGTCGTCCGGCGCAGGTATTCGCGTGTCCTCCTGGAGGCGCGCGGCGCGAACTCCGATGCCGCGGAATTTTCGCAGGAGAATGCTGCGGAGGCGCTGGCGCGAATTTTCCGTCATCCCGAGCGAAGTCGAGGGACCCCGGTGCAAAACGCACAGGTAACTTCGCGGGATTCCTTGACCCCGAAAGCTTTCGGGGCTCGGAATGACGAAAGCTTTGTGGCAGTCCGTCTTCCAGACCTGATCATTGTCGATGGCGGAAAGGGCCAACTCTCGGCCGCGTGTCGCGAATTGCAGCGATTAGGATTGCATGATCTTCCCATCATCGGCCTGGCCAAGGAACGGGAAGAGATTTACCGGCCGGGCCGGGCGCTTCCGCTGCAACTTCCGCTGGACTCTGGCGCTTTGCGGTTGCTCCAACGCATTCGCGACGAGGCGCATCGTTTCGCGAACGCATATCATCAACTGCTCATGAAGAAACGCGTCGGCGAAAGCGTTCTTGACGAATGCCCCGGTGTGAGTCAGAACCGCAAGAATTTACTGCTGCGAAAGTTTGGCTCGGTGAATCGCCTGCGTAGGGCGACGGTAGAGGAAATCGCTTCCACGGAAGGGATCGGCCGAAAGTTGGCTGAAGAATTACATCAATTCCTGCAAAGGCATTGATTTATCCACAGATTTGAAACTCACCCGCTTCCCAGCTCGCTCGCCGCTACCCATCGCGGCTTTACCTTCTATGTCGCTGATCCCACTAGCTCCATTCGCAGATTTACGCAGATTTTTATTCGAATGAGGACACTCTGGGGAACTTTGAGCGGTTTATGGATCGCGTTATCGATCCTCGCAACCCCGACCCGATTGTTTGCCCAGGCGCTGGCGCCATCTGCTGTGCCAGGCATCACCGCGACTCCGCAATCTGAAGAGGAAACAATCCAGCCCACCTTTGAAACACAAAAGCTCGCGCGCACTTACATCCTCGACATTCCGGCGCCGCGCGGCCAGATAACAGACCGCAATGGCGAGCCGCTCGCGCAAAATCGGCTCAGCTACAATCTCGCCATCAATTTCCCCACGCCGCTTGATTTTTCCGACGCGCAGGTGCTCAGCTTCGCCAGAGAAAAGATCGACAGAACCGCCAGGTTGATTGGTCGCAAACTTAAGATTTCCGATCAAGCGATCCTTCGTCATTACCATAACAGGGGAATCATGCCGATGGAGATCGCGCAGAATCTTAGCCAGCTGGAGTACGAACAGATCAAAAATGATCCGCCGCCCGGGGTTATTGTGCGCCCGATCTATGTGCGTGTTTATCCGAACGGAAAAGTGGCCGGCCAAATTATCGGTTACACCGGCAAGACCGGTCGAAATCCTGACGGCATCGTTGATAATCACGAAACGCTCTGGCCTGAAACCGAGGGACGCGAAGGACTCGAGCAAACGTTCAACGAAATGCTGACTGGCAAGCATGGCGAATACAAACTCACCTTTGATAAAGATGGTCGGAAGACCTCCGATAAACTAATTACCCCGCCTGAGCCCGGGTACAACGTGGTCACTACGCTTGACCTGCGTCTTCAACAACTGGCTGAAAAGGCGCTGGAGGCAAAAGCAAAACGCGGTGCCATTGTGATTATCGACCCAAACAACGGCGACATTCTCGCATTGGCCTCGTGGCCTACCTTCGATCCAAACCTGTTCGTCCCCTCGATCTCGACCGAGCAACTCAAAATTTTGCAGAACGATCCGGACATTCCGCTTTTGCCGCGAGCATATCGTTCCTCTTACCCACCGGGATCAACTTTCAAGATTGCCGTCGGCATCGCCGCGCTCGAAAGCGGTGCGGTATATCCAGATGACCGATATGAATGCGTTCCATCAATTCAGATTGGCAACGTCACTTTTCATAATTGGAAAAAGGGCAATCGCGGCGCGTTGAATTTTGTGCAGGCGCTTACCGAATCATGCGATACATGGTTTTATCAAGTTGGGATCAAAACCGGCGCACAACCCATCATCGACTGGGCATTACAATTAGGCTTCGGCGCGAAGTGCGGCATCCCTTTACGCGGCGAAGCAGAAGGCCGCGTTCCAAACGATGAATACATGAAGGCAACGCACGGCCGCAAACTGCTTAACGGCGATATCGCAAACATGTCCATCGGCCAGGGAGACACACAGGTCACACCGCTGCAAATGGCGCAGGCGATGGGCATCGTAGCAAATGGCGGCACATTGTATCAAACGCGGCTGGTTCAACAGGTGCAGACATTCGATAACCAAATCGTTACGGCCTACCAGGTGCGAGCGAAGAGAACGCTAGACCTGTCATCCGAGACGCTGGACGAATTGCACACGGGAATGATCGACGTTGTAAATGGCGCGGGCGGCACCGCGCACCAGGCCAGCCTCGATAATCCCGAGGTCGCCGGTAAAACCGGTACTGCGCAATGGGGACCAAAAAACAAAGAGCGCACGGCGGCATGGTTTGCCGGATTTTTGCCGACCGACCAACCGCGATATGCGTTCGCAGCTCTTTACGAGGGCGACGTGGGCAGCAAAGTCCATGGCGGTTCTGCGGCTGCCCCGATGATTGCCGATATTTTCAAAGAAATTTACAAGAGCGAAAAGGTTGTCAGCCAGAAGCAGCGTCGCGCTCGTGAACAACCGGAAATTCGCCGCGCCGAACCGGTAGAGGAAGAAGACGAATCAGATTAGATACACGAATTGGCACGAATCTTACAACCTTGATTCAATCCGCTTGGATTAATCCGTGTGAATTCGTGAAATTCGTGTCTATGCCGCTGCGGTTTCTTTCGGCAGCTCCATTGAAACTCGCTCGCTTCCCAACTCGCTCGCCGCTACCCATTGCGGCTTTACCTTCTATGTCGCTGCTCCCGCCAGCTCCATTGTGCCTTTGAACTTCGGCGGTTC
This sequence comes from Verrucomicrobiota bacterium, assembly GCA_046729455.1. Lineage (GTDB taxonomy): Bacteria > Verrucomicrobiota > Verrucomicrobiia > Chthoniobacterales > UBA10450 > Udaeobacter. The sequence goes on along the minus strand of JBKPGQ010000193.1, from coordinate 1,957 downwards.
TTCTTCGATTCCGAAACTATCGGAATGCAGAGCCTCAATCTTCGCCAGGTCATCGGCAGTAAGCGCCGGACATTCTGGCGCTTTCGCGAATTCCACGAGCTGATCTTCGTTGTAAATGTTCGGCAGCGTCGATGCCACGCGGTCGTCGGCGAGCAACCATTGCAACGCCGCTTGCCCAAGCGTGCGCTCCGAATTTTCAAGAAACCGCAACTTCTCGACTTTTTTGATTCCATTCAGCAGCCAACTGCGCGGACGATGGCTGCGATGGTCTGTTGGCGGGAAAGTTGTCTCCGTTGTGTATTTCCCCTCAAGCATTCCGGACGAATGCGTCACGCGGATAAGAAACATGGTGTCCTTGTGGGAATCGGTGGCCGCATCGTGAATCGCGAGCCCGGGATGTTGTTCCAGCATGTTGTAAATGTGCTGCACACTCGTGACGTCGCGCTCGCGAATACAGTTCGTTCCCTCGTACAGCCAACCAATCGCCGGACCAAGCGCGATGCCATAATACCGAACTTTTCCCTCGGTCTTTAATTTCTCGAGCGTGGTCCAGAGCGCGCCATCATAGACTTGTTCCATCCGAATGTTGTGCAGTTGGAGCAGATCGATCCGATCTGTCTTCAGACGCTTCAGCGCCGCATCTGCCGCGCGCATGACGCCTTCCGGCGAAAAATCCTGCGGAATTTCCCGCTGACCGCGTCCGCGCGCCTCTCCGTGATGAACAAAATCGTAGCCGACCTTGGTTGCGATCACGATTTCATCCCGCTGTTCAGGAAACGCTTTGGCGATCAACTCTTCACTCAAACCGTTTCCATAAGTATCAGCGGCGTCGAACAACGTGATGCCGAGATCAAACGCCTTGTGCATGAGCGAAATCGCTTCGCCCTCGGTAAAATTTCCCCACCACCCGGTGGAAATAGTCCACAGACCGAAGCCGACTTCGCTGACTGTCAGGTCGGTGTTTTTGTAAGTGCGGGAGCGCATCAGGTTAAAATTAAACGCTCAGCATCGAACGCTCAACATCCAACGCTAAGGTTAAAGTCAGCAAAGCAACTTGTCTCTTTTGCTCGACAAAGGGCAATAAGGGACCAAACAGCGATGCAGTTGCGAATTCTATATAGAGCGACTGCCTCACATTCTCCCTTATCCATTTGCATCTCACCGGATTTCTACCGCGGGAAATAACCGGGGGACAGTATGAAGGGCTTAACTACAGCAGTCGCCTTCGTCTTGCTTTTCGTGTGCCAAGCGTTCGCCGGCGAGGATTCAGCGCTCGCGCGCGTCACGGTTTACTGGCACGGCGAAGGTTCGGGTAAACATGCAGCTTGGAACGGGGCACGGCTGCGCGAAACGCATTGCGCCATCGATCCAGAGAAAATTCCTTATGGCAGCAAAGTTGTCTTTCCTGATGCGACGTGTGTGGCCGTGGACACCGGACCGGCTGTGGTCAATCGCAAAGCCGCGCGCTCCTACGGGCGGAGTGCGGCTGAGCGCAGCGCCATCGTCGTCGATCGTTTTTTCGATACCAAACAAAAGGCGCTCGCCTGGGCAAAAGCCCATCCACATTTCATGACGGTGCGAATTCTAACGCCCGGTTCCAACCAGGGTACCAAGGTTGTAGCCAGAAATAATCCAAGCTCGGTGCCGACGAATATTGCCAGCAGTACTGCGACAAGTAGGGGAGAACGGCCGCAGGATTTCTATCAACATCTCAAATCTTCACTGGATGCCGCTGCCCTCGCCATCGCCAGATTTATTTCTGCAATACGCCAAGCGCTGGATATAGGCGCCTACGCCCTCTTATTTGCGATCGATTGCGCGCTTTTAGCCACAGTGTTGGTCTTCTATTCGTCGATCATTCGTCACTTATCGTCGAAATTTTTCTTGTCCTTTTCGCGGTAGCGGACTGCACCGGCTCGTGAGCCCGCCGCCGCTTAGCGGCGGGCGGGCGTCGAGC
>JBKPGQ010000192.1:0-1930 GCA_046729455.1 Verrucomicrobiota bacterium | reverse complement strand
CTGCAAAATCACCTGTAGCGGCAGGCGTGTCGCCTGCGATGGAATCTAGAATCAGCCGGCACGGCTGCCACCACAGTGAAAGCAGGCCGCGATATTATTGACAAGGCAACCTTAAGTGTCCGATGTTTAGTTACGATGAGTTTGGACCTCAATACCATCCTGAAGGATTGGCCGCACGAGAACGGCAATATCAAGGTACGCAAGATCGCGGGCCTCGATGGCCGCGAGAAATTACAGCTGCGGGTCGACCTTGGCGTGTTGCAAATGGAATTGGCCGGGCGGCCGGATGGCCGGCGTCCGCACAATTGTGAGTCGCTTCTGGAATATCATCAGCGGCGGGCGGCCCGCGCCGCGGCGAAAGGCGAAACCTACGAACTCGCCCCCGAACAATGCGCAGAACTTCAACAGGAAGGTATCCAATATTATCATCGTTATCTGAGCCTGTTTCAGATCAATGATTTTGAAGGTGTGGTGCGCGACACACAGCGCAATCTGGACCTTTTCACGTTTGTTTCCGAGCACACAGACCGCGAGGAATTTTCCTGGAGCCTTCAACAGTTCCGCCCTTACGTGCTAATGATGAACACGCGTGCCAAGGCGTCTATTTTTCTCGGTCAGGGCAAATTCGCCGAAACTATAGCTGAGATCGAGCGTGGTCGCGACGCGATCGTGGATTTTTTGCAACAGTCAAACTTTCCGGAACTGGTGTCGAAAAGTTCCGAGATCGCGTTTCTCGATGAATGGCTCGAAGAAGTGAAAGCGAAGCGTCCACTTTCAAAGCTGGAGATTATGCAGCGCGAGATGGAAACTGCGATTGCAAAGGAGCTTTACGAACGCGCCGCGGAGTTGCGTGACGCGATCAAGCTGTTGCGAGCGAAGAAGCATTAAGACCACCGCTCGCGCTGACTGAAATCACTGCCGACTTGGACTAAGCCTTTCAGCCGGGCTGTTAGGATTCATCGGCGATCAAATTGTAAAATTCCTTGCCGGGTCGTGGACGCCGCCTGAAGTTTCTTTTCCTATGGCTACACAACTTACCGAATACGCCCATCCTGACGCGCTGGTGGAGACCGATTGGCTCGAGAAGCACCTTAAAGACGAAGGAATCCGCATCGTGGAATCGAACGAAGATGTGCTCCTTTACGATACCGGACACATTCCTGGCGCAGTGCATATCGATTGGCGTGCCGATCTGCAAGATCCTGTGATTCGGGACTACATCTCGCCCGAGAAATTTGCAGAGCTCTGCAGCCGTAACGGCATCACACCGGAGACCACCTGCATTTTTTACGGTGATAAAGCCAACTGGTGGGCCTGCTACGCACTTTGGGCATTCCGACTGTTCGGACACGACAAGGTGAAAATTCTCAATGGCGGCCGCGACAAATGGAAAGCCGAAGGCCGCCCCATGACGCGCGACGTTCCCAAGTATGCAAAGACAAACTATCCGGTACCGAAGAAACGATTCGACAAAGAGATTCGCGCCTTCTTCGACGAAGCGCTGGCGCAAAGCAAAGGTGGCAAACCGCTGATCGACGTGCGCTCACCGGGCGAGTACAGAGGCGAGATCACGCACATGCCGGAGTATCCGCAGGAAGGTGTGTTGCGCGGCGGCCATATTCCCGGGGCAAAAAGCATGCCGTGGAAAACGGCCACCAACGATGACGCCACGTTCAAGCCGGCTTCGGAACTGGCGAAGATCTATTTCGAGCAGTGCGGACTCAGTCGCGACAAAGACACAGTCGTCTATTGCCGAATCGGCGAGCGCTCGAGTCACACATGGTTTGTGCTTACCTACTTGTTAGGCTTGAATAACGTTCGCAACTACGACGGTTCGTGGACGGAGTGGGGTAATAAGGTAGGCGCCCCGATTGAAAAAAGCACGTAGGTAACAGGTTCGGCGAATCTGCTCTGAAGCAAACGGCGCGGC
>JBKPGQ010000191.1:0-5153 GCA_046729455.1 Verrucomicrobiota bacterium | reverse complement strand
CGATTGAGTAATACCGGATGACCCTTGGTCACTTCATCGAGAATGTCCCAGACCTCCGGCGTTTGACGCTCGATCATTTTTTTCGCGCTGCGCACCGTATGCACGTAGCCCAGGTCTTTCAGCCGACGGATGATGAACGGCTCGAAAAGCACGAGCGCCATTTTCTTCGGCAACCCACATTGATGCAGCTTCAACTCTGGACCGATCACAATTACAGAGCGACCCGAGTAATCAACGCGTTTGCCAAGTAGATTCTGACGGAAACGGCCACCTTTGCCCTTGAGCATGTCGCTCAGGGACTTGAGAGGTCGATTGCCGGCACCGGTTACAGCGCGGCCATGTCTGCCATTGTCGAACAAGGCATCGACTGCCTCCTGTAACATTCGCTTCTCATTGCGAATGATGACATCCGGCGTTTTGAGCATGAGCAGGTTCTTCAGCCGGTTGTTACGATTAATAACCCGACGATAAAGATCGTTAAGGTCCGAGGTGGCGAAACGTCCGCCCTCGAGGGGAACCAGCGGACGCAGATCCGGCGGAATAACCGGCAATACATCCAGAATCATCCATTCGGGACGCGCATGCGAATTTTGGAAGCCTTGGATGAGCTTGAGGCGTTTCGCCAGTTTCTTGCGAATTTGCTTGCTCTTGGTGGCAGCCATTGCTTTCTCAAGCTCCTTGTTGAGCTTGTTGAGATCGATCTCGGCCAGAAGTTTTCTGATTGCTTCCGCCCCCATGCCCGCAACGAAATCTTCGCCATACTGCTCCTGCGCCTCGCGATATTCCACTTCGTTAAGCAGTTGCGTTTTTTGCAATGGCGTCTTGCCCGGATCAATAACGATGTAATCCTCGTAATAAATAATGCGCTCAAGCTGGCGTGCGCTCATATCGAGCATGAGCCCGATGCGGGAGGGCATGCATTTGTAAAACCAAATGTGCGAAACGGGCACGGCCAATTCGATGTGCCCCATGCGTTCCCGACGGACGCGAGCCAGCGTGACTTCCACGCCGCACCGGTCGCAGATTACGCCCTTATGTTTGATGCGCTTGTATTTTCCGCATGAGCATTCCCAGTCGCGCGTCGGACCAAAAATGCGTTCACAGAAAAGACCGCCCTTCTCCGGTTTAAAGGTCCGGTAATTGATTGTCTCGGGATTTTTGACTTCGCCCTTGCTCCATGAGCGCATCGTGTCACTCGACGCGACGCCAATCGCGACTTGATCAAAACCCACAGGGCGCTCTTCGCCCACTAACTCACGCCAGGAATGTTCGTTCATGTTTTTTCCAAATATTTTTACAGTTTAAAAATTATGCGACGCTCTCTAGAAAGGCAGGCGCCTGGCCGCCGACCTTCACGTCGAGGCCCAGGCTCTGCATTTCTTTGATTAGAACGTTGAAAGATTCAGGCGTGCCCGCTTCAAGCGAGTTATCGCCCTTGACGATGGACTCGTAAATCCGAGTCCGCCCTTGTACGTCATCGGATTTAACGGTGAGCAGTTCCTGCAAAGTATAGGCGGCTCCGTAAGCTTCCAGCGCCCACACCTCCATTTCACCGAAACGTTGGCCACCGTATTGCGCCTTCCCGCCGAGCGGCTGTTGAGTCACTAGCGAGTACGGTCCTACCGCGCGAGCGTGAATCTTGTCAGCCACCAGGTGACCAAGCTTCATCATATAGATGTAGCCAACCACCACTTCCTGATCGAAAGGATCGCCGGTGCGTCCGTCGAAAAGCTTTGCCTTGCCGCTTTCCTGCACCCAGGTGAATCCCTCCTTCTTTCGGGCGTCATGCAGATATTCGCGAATCTGTTTTTCCTTAATTCCGTCGAACACCGGGGTCGCGACCTTGAATCCGAGTGCCTTCGCAGCAACGCCCAGGTGTGTTTCGAGAACTTGTCCCACGTTCATGCGACTGGGCACGCCTAATGGGTTGAGCACAATTTCAACCGGTGTTCCATCTGCCAGGAACGGCATGTCTTCTTCAGGAACGATCCGGGCAACAACGCCTTTATTTCCGTGGCGCCCGGCCATCTTGTCACCGACGCTTAGTTTACGCTTGCTCGCGATGTAGACCTTGACCTGTTTGATGATTCCCGGGTCGATATCGTCACCGCTTTCCACCCGGTCCATGGCCCGATCGCGTTCCAGCTCCAGTTCCGCGAACTTGTGCTCATACGCGCCAATGATTTCGCGGATCTTATTGCGAATCGGACTTGGATCGATCTCGATGTGATCGTGCGCCGTCGCCAACTTTCGCAAGAGCGTTTTAGTGATCTTGCGATTGGCTGGAATAATGATCTCACCGTTTTTGGCGTTTACCACGTCGAGGGGAACTTTTTCACCGAGCAGGACGTTCGAAAGCGAATCCGTTAATTGCTCAATCAGCGTCTCTTTCTTGCGCTTATGTTCTTCACTGATGGTTTTGAGCTGCCGTCTGGTTTCCGCCGGCGTGAGTTTTTCACGTGACACTTCGCGACGGGACGAGACCTTTACGTCCATCACAATTCCGTAAGTGCCGGATGGAACGGTAAGCGATGTGTCCTTTACGTCTGCTGCTTTCTCGCCAAAAATTGCACGCAACAGACGCTCTTCCGGTGCCAATTCGGTTTCACTCTTCGGTGTAATCTTCCCAACCAGAATATCGCCCGGCTTCACTTCGGCGCCCACCCGCACAACCCCATCGGGTCCCAGGTTGCGCAGAGCTTCTTCGCTAACGTTGGGAATGTCGCGCGTAATTTCTTCCGGTCCGAGTTTGGTGTCGCGCGCACCGATCTCGAATTCATCGATGTGGATGGAGGTATAAACGTCCTCCTTGACCACTTTCTCCGAGATCATGATAGCATCTTCGAAGTTGTATCCATTCCAAGGCATGAACGCGACGAGCACATTGCGGCCCAGCGCCAGTTCGCCGTGATCGGTGTTTGGACCATCGGCGATGACTTGACCGCGTTTCACGTGCTGACCTTTGTGCACAATCGGCTTCTGGTTTACGCACGTGCCGGCATTTGACCGCATGAATTTGCGAAGCTCATAAACGTGAATCCCAGCCTCCGGATCCGTCTTAAGCTTTTTCTTACTCTCAGGAAGATGACCGTCTTTCGTGACCACGATTTGGTCTGCGGTAACCGAAGCAACCTTGCCGCTATCAGCGGCCAGGACGACGGCGTGAGAATCTCGCGCTACTTTCTCTTCCAGACCCGTGCCAACGAGCGGCGCTTCGGAAACCACAAGAGGAACGCCCTGGCGTTGCATGTTGGAGCCCATCAGCGCCCGGTTTGCGTCGTCGTGTTCGAGGAACGGAATAAGGCCGGCTGCTACGGACACCAGCTGTTTCGGCGAGACGTCCATGTAGTTCACCTTGGAGGGATCGACTTCGAGAAAGTCGCCGCGGTAGCGCACAGATACTTTTTCACCCGTGAAATGTCCGCGTCCGTCAATAGGCGCATTGGCTTGCGCCACGAGAAAATTCTCTTCGCGATCAGCTGTAAGATATTCGACCTGATCCGTTACGCGGCCCTTTTCCACTTTGCGATAAGGCGTCTCGATGAAGCCGAACTCGTTGATGCGGGCGAAAGTGCTCATCGAGCTAATGAGGCCGATGTTTGGGCCTTCCGGCGTCTCAATGGGGCAAATGCGTCCGTAATGAGACGGATGAACATCGCGCACCTCGAACCCAGCCCGCTCCCGACTGAGACCGCCCGGCCCAAGAGCTGACAAACGGCGTTTGTGCGTTAGCTCTGCGAGCGGATTTGTTTGATCCATGAACTGGGAAAGTTGCGACCGGCCAAAGAAATCGCGGATGACCGCACTAAGCGCCTTTGGATTGATCAGTTTCTGGGGCGTCATGCCGTCCACATTGATGTCGAACAGAGTCATGCGCTCCTTGACTAGACGCTCCGTACGAGCAAGACCAACACGACACTGGTTCGCTAGTAATTCACCAACGGTGCGCACGCGGCGACTGCCCAGATGATCGATATCATCGAGAGTGCCTTCGCCCCGTCTCAAATTGATCAGGTATTTGATCGCAGCGATGAAATCTTTGTCGGTGAGAATCCGCTCGGTAGGATCAACGTTGATCCCGAGTTTTTGATTGATCTTGTAACGGCCGACACGCCCGAGGTCGTATTTCTTTGGATCAAAGAAGAGCCTTTTTAGCAACGCACGCGCGTTGGCAACAGTCGGCGGGTCGCCGGGCCGAAGGCGCCGGTAAATGTCCTTCAGCGCTTCTTCCTGGTCGTGTGCCGGATCTTTTCGAAGCGCCTTCACGATGGTGTCATCGTTAGAGATGTCGATCACTTTCACTTCGTGAATTTTGAGCGCCATGATCTGGCGGACCGTCGCCAGGGTGAGCGGTTCGAACGCACGCGCCACCGTCACATCGCCGTCACGTATCTCCGCAGTCAGCACTTTGGTGGCCAGCTTCTCTTCGTCGAGCTTGTCGCTCAGCTTCAAGGTCTCGATGTTGTAAAAGAGTTTGATTACCTCTTCATCAGAGCCGTAGCCGAGAGCGCGTAGGAACGTAGTGGCAAGAAACTTCCGGCGCCGTTTGCGTCGATCGAGATAAATGTAAAGAAGATCAGCCGTATCAAATTGGACCTCAATCCATGACCCCCGATCTGGAATGATTCGGAAACTGTAAAGTACCTTGCCGTTTACGTGGACAGTAGATTCAAAGGCGATCCCGGGGGAGCGATGCAACTGGCTTACCACCACACGCTCTGCACCGTTTATGACAAAGGTCCCCTGTGGCGTCATCAGCGGGATTTCTCCCATATAAACTTTTTCTTCTTTTGTCCCTTTTTCTTCGCGCAACTGGAACGTCACATGTAATGGCGCGCTGTAGGTCTGTCCTTCGCGTTGCGCTTCTAACGCGGCCAACTTTGGCTCCCCTATTTCATAGTGGCTAAAATCGAGCACTGCCTTTTCGTCGTAGCTCTCGATCGGAAAGACCTCTTTGAAAACAGCCTGAAGCCCCTGGTTTTTCCGCTTTGAAAAAGGGACGTCTTTCTGAAGGAAATCAACGTACGAGTTTGCCTGAACCTCAATTAGATTGGGCGGTTCAATCCCTTCCCTGATACTTCCAAAGTAAATACGTTCCGACATAATCACTAGCCAAGAGTTAGCCTCGTGACATCCACGCACCACTCGTGGAC
>JBKPGQ010000190.1:0-1528 GCA_046729455.1 Verrucomicrobiota bacterium | reverse complement strand
TGCAATGGTCCAGCGTAATCGCGAGCGCTTCATCGGAGTCGCGTCGCGCCTGAGTAACTCTGCGACGGAAGTAATCAAGGCCGCGCGAATCGATCCAGGAATAATATTTTTCGAAAGCCGCGAGGCGTGCCGCCATCAGATCCGGCGCGAAAAGTTCCGTGAGCGATGATGCAATGGCGATCGGCCACGGCTGAGTTCGAGCGAAATTCACATAGCCATTTACGGCGAAACGAACTCCTGGTTGTAGAAGTCGATCGTGTAGCAGATCGTCGCGCGACAGCCCGCATGCCTCGCCCAGGCGCAGCCACGCCTCAATGCCGCCTTCGTTTTCGCCAGTGCCATCGTGATCGAAAATACGATGAATCCACACCTTGCGTACTTCGCGCAATGGACAGTTGGAGAGGATCGCGGCGTCTTTGACTGGAATGTTTCGTTGATAATAGAAGCGGTTGGCCACCCAGCTGCGCAATGCCTCCTGTGAAAGGCTGCCTTCGTTCATTGCCACGTGGAACGGATGTTTGTCGTGATAAGCCCGCGCGCCGATCGCGCGCAAATTTTCGAGAAAAGTTTCGCGGTCCCAGAGTCCGGTCATATGACGATTTCCAATCCGTCGCGCGCGATTTCGATTCCTGACTGCTTTACATGGGCGCGTTCCCGGGAGCTGGGCATAAGAATCGGGTTTGTATTGTTTATGTGGGTGTAAATCTTCCGGTGCGCCGGCGATTGATGCAAGAAATCGAGGCTCCCGTCGCTGATCGGCAGGTGGTTCATCTGTCGGGCACTGCGGGCGCCCGGCCGAATGGCGGCCAGTTCGCCGTCACTCCAGAATGTGCCATCGAACAGAACAACGTCGGATTTGTGAACCGCATTCCGCAATTCGTCCGTTAGTTCGCCGACACTCGGCGCGAAGAGTGCAGTTGCTCCCGACGAGTCGTCCCGAAATTGAAACGTCGTGCTCCGGGGCAGTTCAATCGCTCGAAACGCGACGGAGCCGCTCAGGGTTTGAAATTCAGGGCTCGTTTTGCGCCATTCGATTCCGCAGAATCTCGCAAGGACATCATCGAGCCAGGCGAGCGCGGCTCGCGTTTCGTCGGTTGCGTAAACAACCAGCGGTATCTCCTGTTCCCGCAGGAGCAATAAACCCAGAGCATGATCGATGTCGGCATTTGTCAAAAGAACACCTGCAACTGGAGTGTTGCGTGGCGAATCACGGCGCGGCTGCAACCGCGGCATGCTTTCGATTTGCCGGGCCAAATCAGGCGACGCGTTAATCAGGAACCAGCGGTGAAAACCTTCGGAGTCGCCGCTGATGGCGATGCTCGATTGCGTCTGCGACGTGATCTTTCCGATACGCGCAGCCGAGCAGTTCGCGCAGGCACAGTTCCATTGTGGCAGGCCGCCGCCGGCTGCGCTGCCTAGAATATGGATGCGAGTCAACCCGGAGTTTTCGGAGTCAGATAATTACGTTCGATCAAACCGCGCCTGCGTAACAGGTGCACTCGAAAAAGATCGGAACGGTTTTCAGCAT
>JBKPGQ010000189.1:0-1866 GCA_046729455.1 Verrucomicrobiota bacterium | reverse complement strand
CCAGAGTTTCGCTTCGATCGCGACACCTTCGCGTTTCAAAACGCCACCGTGCTGAAATACCAGGACGGGATCGCGTTTTTCCGACCGAACTCGCAAGCCAGTGATCCTGCCAACAGTTATACCCGCCGCTGCTTCGTCATGACCCGCACGGCGATGCAGTTCCGCAAATTCGCCCGTTTCAATCCACACGGCGTTCCATTAAACAATCAGGAACTCGCACAGCGCATTCGTACTGTCGCGCGCCGGAAGCCTTGGCTCGAAATACTGCCGGAAAATCAGCGAATCGTCTTCCCGGGCTACTCGAACCTACGTGAGATAAGCAAAGCCCGCACTCAAGTCTTCGAGAACAATATCGGCAGCGGGTTCATGAGTTATTTTCGGCCGAGCAATATCCGCATGGTCTTCCTGGAAAGTAAAGGATATCAGGAGAAAACTCACCAGAACCTCGATGCCGCCCTCGCGCGTGGTGACACGTTCGTGGCTTTTCTTACCACTTATCCAAAAATGAGTATAAACCACGCGGTGCTCATTTACGGCCGGAAAAAAAGTCGCCCCGGAGACGAACTCGAACATTATTTGGTTTACGATCCAAACCATGCCGAAGCGCCGCGTGAGCTAACATGGTCGCCTCGCGAATGTGCCTTTGCTTATCAGAAAGACATAGACTTCATCGGTGGATTCGTTCGCGTTTACCAGGCTTACGACAAGCCGTTGCAGTGAAAACGACGGACGCGTTCTTGATATGATTCCCGGCAATTCGCATACAGCGGCAAGTTTTTGGCAGCTCGGCGCTTTCCTAGCTCTGGTCCTTCTACAAAGCAGCGCGGCGTCGTCGGATTTTCGTTTCGACCGCGATACGGTCGGCTTCGCCAACGCAACCGTCTTCGAGTATCGCGAAGGTCATCCCTATTTGCGGCGACAAAGAGAGAAGGGAGAGCCGAAAAGGTACACTCGCCGCTGTTTTGTCCTATGCCGTACGACGATGCAGTTTCACAAGTTCGCTCGCTTCGATCCGCATGCCCCTCCATTGGACGACAATGCGTTGGCCGCTCGCATTCGAAATGTCACCCGCCTGCCGGCTTGGGAAAAGCCATTGCCGACAAATCAGCGCGTCGTCTTCCCGGGCTACGCCAACTTGCGCGCGATGAGCGATGCGCGCCGCGAAGTTGTGCGAAGAAATATCGGCCTTGGCTGGCCGACTTACTTTCGGCTCGGAAATTTCCGGATGCTTTTCGAGCACGACTCTAATTACCACAAGGAAACCCACGCCAACCTCAATGCAGCTTTGGCGCGCGGCGAGTTATTCGCCGGTTTTCTCACAACTTATCCTCTTCTCAGCATCAATCACGCAGTCCTAGTCTACCAGCGAAAACCTGTCTCTCAGAATGATGGAATTGAACGTTATCTCGTTTACGACCCGAATCATCCCGAATCGCCGCGCGAGCTAACCTGGTCCCCGAGCACTCGCCGTTTCGCGTATCAAAAAGACTGGGATTTTATCGGAGGTTTTATTCGCGTTTATCAAGTTTACGGCAAATGGTTGCAGTAAAGACGATTCTTTAGAGGGATTACCAATGCCAGAAGCTCCATCACCGCCCAAACCGACTCCGCCTAGCCCTACGCCGCCTCCGGAACCATTGCCGCCGAATCCGCCCCCAGTTCCACCCGTGGGAAGGTGAGAATCTATTTTGCTCTTGGAAACAAAAACCGCAGCGCCGGTTCGACCCGCGCTGCCCAGGCTGCTTCGCTGTGATCGGCGCCTTGAACTTCCATGTATTGAAGATCCTTGTGAGGTTTCCAGCCTTTCTCAACGAGACGATTGAGTAACTCGCGTGCTTGTTCCCAACCGGGCTCGGCTGTGCCGGT
>JBKPGQ010000188.1:0-1026 GCA_046729455.1 Verrucomicrobiota bacterium | reverse complement strand
TATTACGCGGAGCGTTCACGCTATCGAAGTTAGTGTTGTTCGTGATCGGATCTCCCGCTCAGTTTCGTAATCGATTCAGAAGCTTGTCCAACGTGAATCGGTCAGGCTCCCAGAACGCCAGTAAGAATGCTGCAGCGGCTGCCGAGAAGACCGAATAGTCGAATGGCGTCTTGATGCCAAGACCTGTGACCATGCCTATAGCAAATGACAAAAGGAGAAGACCGGAGAGGACGGAGGCCATTCGTATTTTGAAGCCTGCGATAAGCAATATCCCAAGGAGTGTCTCCGCGACGGTAGCTGCCCACGCAAACGACACTGTCGATGAACTGGGGAAGAGAGACGTCACCGCGCCCGTGTACTCCACGAAATGAGCGAAATTTCCCCAGGATACGTTCTTTGCTCCATATGGCCCCCACAAGCCAAAACGATCAGCCACAGCGGATAGAAAGGAAGCTCCTAGCGCAAACCGTGCGAACAGACGGACAATCTCTGTCCCATTCTCTCTGAGTTGCGCGGCTTTTGAATTCATACGTGCCTCCACGTAAGGAATATTGCTTTATGCAAAATGGTTTCATCGGAGAAATTCAATGCTCCGAAGCTAGTGAATGGGAGTGAGAATCGGTGCTCCTTCATTTTTGATAAAAAATACGACGAACTTCGCTGGTTTCGTCTTACTCGCGTTACGGCTTACGGTATGAACGTCTTCAGGTGATTCGTAAAATACCTGCCCGGGACCAAGCCGGCGAAGCGTGCCTCCGCGAACTTGCATCTCAACTTCCCCGTCGAGAACATAGACAACCGCGTGCGCATCATGCCGGTGGATCGCGTCGACGGCTCCTGGGGCGTAATTGACAGTAATGACTTCAATCTCTTTACCCGGTGCTTCCGGAAGCTGTTTCGTAAGGAGCGTATTCACTTGCTGGGCATGCGTTGCCGTGGCAAATCCGAAGGTAAAGATAAATACAGAGAGGATGAGCTTCTTCATGTTATGCATCGCTTCTGTCCTTTCGGTGATGTGCTGCGATA
>JBKPGQ010000187.1:0-1484 GCA_046729455.1 Verrucomicrobiota bacterium | reverse complement strand
GCGGCTAAACAGCGCGGCGAACAACCGTTCGCGGCGGCGGTGGAACTGACCCGCTCATTGTTCAGCGTGCAACGCGTGCCGCTCGGCGTCGAACACTCACTCGAAACCGGGCCGCGGCCGTGTGGACTTTGGGTGACTGATGAGCGCGCGCGGTTCGTCCGGCGCGGGATGATCGAGATGCTGAATTCGCGCGAACAATGGGAAGCGAAACCGGCGGCAGAAAGTGTGACGCTCGGTCGCGCTTTTGTGCGCGAAAACGATCGGTGGCGACGGGCGCTGACCGTGCCGCGTATGCTCGATGGCGTCGGCACGGGAAATCTCTGCCGGCTGCGCGCGCAAAGCCATTATGGGCGCGAGTTGCCGGTCGCGACCGTGCTCGCTTCGGGAGAGGCGGCACTGGCGAAATGGCTGAAGAAAGCGATCGGCGCGCGCGTCGTTACGCGAAATGATTTCGACACCGACATTCTTGCGCGCATTTCAGATTTGGTGAAGCCGGGCACAATCGTCGACTGGGTCACGCGCCGAAATCTGATCTTGATCCGGCTCGATTACGCCAATGTGCCGGTCAACGCTCACATCGATTCGGCTGGCAAGGCGTTGATCGATCCGCCGGAGCGGGAGAACCTGCCGGACGTTTGTCGAACGTGCGATCAGTTGGAGCACGACAACGCCGTCACGATCGTAAACTCGCCGACATACGCGTGGCGACACCTTGGACTGGTTGACCCAGACGGCACACCGACGAGGCGGGGAATGATCTTCTCATTTTTCCACGGCGGCGAAGGTCTAGCGGTGGCGGTCGCGCTCGAAGACGAAACCTATCCGATCGACGAATTGGTTTTCGATCTGGCCAATATTCGCGCCGGTCCGCGGTTCGCCGGCGAGGACGCGCCGATGGCGGGGCGGCTCGGCATTTTGTGTCAGCGGATTTACGGCCGCGCGGATTACCCTGGTTATCTCACCATGGGGGTGCCGGTGCATTACGGCGCCGGTGCATCGGAAGTGGTGCGCGCGCTGGTGACTGATCCGCGCTCCAAGCACAAGCTCACCAACGAACTGTTGCGTCCCGGCGATATCGAGCGCGCGCTGGTGGAGTGGCGCAGCATACTCCGCCATATCGTCCTTGCGCCCGCCTATCCGTTCTCGCGATGGACGGAACTGAAAGCAGCGGCCGAAGAGCTGGTCGGTAAAACGGCTTCGCCGACATCTACTGTCGATCTTGGAACATTCGTTACGCTGCAGCAGGGGCTGGAGGAAGTGACACGGCGAGGCAAGGTTCATCTTTCGCGAAATCCAAGTTTTGATGAACTCTAAGGTTCCAAGAAAAAATGTCGTCGTCTCCCCATGCATCATAAGCGGCTTATGATGCGAAAGGATTTTACCAAGCCTACGCCACGCGCAGAAAACCGGCAGTGCTTCCGATCTGAAGCTCTTACAAAGGACGTTCGATCGAATGAATAAGGGACTTTGCGCGCTCAATCGTC
>JBKPGQ010000186.1:0-6012 GCA_046729455.1 Verrucomicrobiota bacterium | reverse complement strand
CTCAGCATCAGCGCGTCGGCCTGTTCGAAAACCACATTTGCCACGTCAGTGATCTCGGCGCGAGTGGGCAGAGGATTAATGACCATCGATTCTAACAACTGAGTTGCGACTACGACGGGCTTGCCCAGGCGAAGACAATTTTTAACAATTCGGCGCTGGATGATTGGCAATTCCTCCATCGGACATTCGATTCCCAAATCGCCGCGTGCGACCATGATCACGTCCGTGCTCTCGATCATCTTGTCTATTGATCGCACCGCCAGTTGGTCCTCGATCTTTGCCACGATCTGCGCCTTGCTCTTTTTCCTCGACAGGAGCTTTCGCAGATGCTCGATGTCGCTTTTCTCGCGCACGAAACTCAGTCCGATAAAATCCACCCCCATCTCCACGCCGAGGGAGACATCCGCCAGGTCCTTCTTCGTGAGCGAGGGAAGATTCACGTGAATGCCGGGCAAATTAATATGACGCCGTGAACCGAGAATCCCGCGCGTCAAAACCTTGCAGCGCACGCGATTTCTTCCCTTGTCGAGGACAAGCAATTTGATCAAGCCATTATCGACCAAAATTGTGTTGCCAACTGTCACGTCGTCGGCAAAGCCGCCGTAATTCACGTCTACCGAATAGCGCTCTTTACTCTTCGCCCCGCGCACGGTGAACTCCAGAATGTCGCCTGGCTTCAGATGCAGATTGGTTTCCACGTCGCCGGTCCGAATCGCTGGGCCTTGCGTATCGAGTAGAAGCGCAACTGGCCTGCCTGCTTTTTGCGCCAGCATCCGAATGCGTGGAACGATGTTACGGACCCAGTCATGGCTGGCGTGGCTCATGTTTAATCGGAAGACATCGCTTCCTTGCTGGATTAGCTGGCGCAATACCTCGGACTTTTCCGTCGCCGGGCCCAACGTGCAGATGATCTTCGTCTTGCGCATGCACTAAAGGATTGGGTTTCGGGTCGCAAATGCCAAGACGCTTTTCGGTGACATGATTTTTTTCTGCTCCTTATGGGTGGTATCTACGTATGTACACAAGAAATGCGGCACGCCTTTTGAGGCGTGCCGCATCGTGCAGTAGTGTGTTCTTTATTTCAGCTTACCCTGAGTCTCTTTTGCCAGGTCAAGATGTTCCTGGACCACCTTGGCCGTATCCTCTGCAAATTTTTTCACGTCAGGATCGCTCCCGGTTTTTGCTTCCTCCCGAAATTCGGCGAGATCCTTTTCGTGGTCCTTGACCATCATCTCCATGTAGGCCTTGTCCGAGCTCCATTTTGAACTGTGCTCTTTGGTTGCAAGTTTCACACCTTTTTTCTCGGCGATCGACTTCAGCTCGTCGTTCGCCTTGCTGTGATCGGTGACCATTCGTTTGCCGAATGATTTCACATCCTCGCTCTTAGCGTTTTGTTCGGCTAACCTTCCCATCGCGACTTCCATCATCCCGCCCCTGGCGGCTTTCTTCATGAAGGTTTTGTCCTTTACACTAAACGACGAACTCTTAGCAGCTGGGCTTTCTTGTGCTGTTGCCACTGCGACAAAACTGAGTGCCGCGCCTGTCAGGATAACGATACAGAACCGCAAAATAACTGTGACTTTGTCTTTCATGTCTTTTCCGGTTGAACGCGCCGGAATAATCCAGCAATTAGGAATCGAAAACAGTCGCACGCTTGGATGCGGAGGAATCCTGACTTTGATTTGATCGCGAACTCTTGCCCGCCACCGTTACGCGGCGATTGCGGATTGAATCATAGATGTGAAAGTCGATCAGACCTCGGAGCTATCCTGTTCGTATGAGCTTTCCACGCGCGTGGCCACATCCCTGTAACCATGTTCGACTTCGTAAATCTGCTTCATACAAGCGAGCGATTTTTCCTTTTCACCCATGCGCTCGTAAACAAGTCCAAGATTATAGACGATCTCTTTTTTCATCGCGTCCATCGACAAAATTTCCTTCGATGCCTCCTCCAATTGCTTCGTTGCAAGGTCAAGCATCCCAAGCTCGCTATAGCAACAACCGAGCAAGTTCATCGCTTTTAAGCGGGCGTGTGGATTTTGCCGCGCCCGCTGCAACTCCGGCACAGCCTCCCGGAAACGTCTGGCACTGACAAGGTGCTCGCCCAACTCGAATCGAAGCTGAAGATCAGTCGGATTTCGGGCGGCCCGCTCACGTGCATCGGCGATGAGGATTTCTGCGCGCTTCGCTTTCGCCGACTCTAGTTCTTCAGACTTTTTCGCAAATGACTCATGGGCTGCATCGTGCGTTGAGAGAAATTCCTGGTGGGCAGCGACCTCGCGCTCTAGGCGTTGGACCTTCAAATCGGAAACTTTTCGGACTAATCCGGTGTCCGCACCTTTGGTCAGGTCGGCCGCATATTGATACCAGCCGATCGCTGCCTCCAAGTCTTCCTTTTGCTCGTTCAACGCGCCTAGGCGCCGGGCAAGGTCGACGTTTGCTGGCTCCGCTTTGTGACGCGCGTATGTTTCGGTGATTTGTTGCTCAAGCGATTCGCCAGTCAATCGCATCCGGCTTTGTTGCTCGAGCGAAATCGCCATGTTTTTGTCCTTGATGAGATCGCGGTAACTTTCCGCCTCTGTCCATCCACCGCTTTTCATGGACGCGTGGGCTGCCGCGTCTTTGCCCAGACGAAGTGCTTCTGCATCCAGTGGATTTATCTCGATGATTTGGTTATAGACTTCGACTTCCTGGTCGTTGTCCCCCAGCTCGCGGTACAAACGTCCGAGTTCGTGTAACACTTTGACGTCGCGCGGATTTTCTTCGAGCAACGTTCGCAGTGCGAAAACGCTAATCTCTGGCCAGCCCGCCGCTGTCGCCGCTTCCTTTAAAGTCACGTTCGCCTGTCGATTGTAAGGCTCATCTTCCAGCACTTTTTCCAGCATTTCGATTGCACGTTTCGGGTCCTTCTTGATTTCTCGCTGCGCTTTCATGACAGCGATCGGCGCAGTGGAGATATTGAAAAAACTTCTTTTGGTTGATCTGTTCTTCGTGACTTCGGTGCGCCGCAGCAATTGCCGTCCCATCAGAAATTGCGGTTCCTGTTTCAGGATTTCCTGCAAAAGTGAAATTGCGTAACCGAGATTGCGCAGTTCAACGGCGGTCACGGCCTTGAGCCAAAGATTGCGCTGTGTTTCGCTCAGTTCCTTTTCCGTCTTAACCGCCATCGCGCCGACTATAATTTCAGCGCGTCATGCCGTCAGCACAAATGGAAATACGCGACGTTAGGCGTTGGACGTTGAGCGTTCGACATTGAGTCGTATTTTCCCTTGTATATCCACCATGCACTTCCGCTTCAATTCTCGTGGCGTGGCCCCCTTTGAACTCAACGGCAACGGACGCTTTGTCATGTCGCGCAAGGATTTTGTCCCAGCCTATTTGCAGGTATTCGAGGAAGGAATTCTTCAGCGACGCGCCGCGGAAGCCGTCGAGTCCCTGCGATCATGTCGCGTCTGCCCGCGCGAGTGCGAGATTGATCGCCTCAACAACAAGATCGGCGTGTGCAAAAGCGGTCGGCTCGCGCGTGTGGCGAGCGCCTTTCCGCACTTCGGCGAGGAAGATTGTCTGCGTGGGTGGAATGGTTCGGGCACCATCTTTTTCGGCTGGTGTAATCTGCGCTGCGTGTTTTGTCAGAATTTTAAGACGAGCCAATTCGGTGAAGGCGCAGAAGTTACGGCGCCGGAGCTTGCACAAATCATGCTCGATCTGCAAGCTATTGGTTGCCACAACATCAACTTTGTCACGGCCGAGCACGTTGTTCCGCAAATCTTGGAAGCACTCGTGATCGCAGTCGAGCGCGGTTTGCGTCTGCCGCTCGTCTATAACACTTCGGCTTACGACAGTATCGAAAGCATTCAGCTTATGGACGGGTTAGTGGACATCTACATGCCTGATTTCAAACTCTGGGACGCCGAGCATTGCCGAAAATATCTAGTGGCCACCAATTACGCGGACGCCGCCCGCGCCGTGATTGCGGCGATGCACAGGCAAGTAGGCGAATTGAAAGTAGATGAGGACGGGCTCGCGTTACGCGGCGTACTCGTTAGGCATTTGGTCATGCCAGTTCTCTTGGAGGACACGCGCGAAATCATGCGGTGGATCGCTCAGAGTTTATCGCGCGACACCTACGTCAATGTGATGGACCAATATTATCCAGCGCACAAAGCCGAAACCGAACCGCGCTTTTCAGAAATCAATCGTGGTATTTCCGCAGACGAATTCTGCGGTGCCCTCGAATTAGCGCGAAACGCTGGGCTCTGGCGTTTCGATACCCGCTGGCGAAACGTAATCCCACACGGCGCGCCAGTTTGGTTGCCGCGCACGCCGCGACTCGCGAATCCGAGCTAAAGCAGATCCAGCTGCGGCTTTTGCGACTCAGGCATCGATTTTGCGGATTTCCTTGCTCGCGGCTTTGGTTCTGCGGTTGCGCTGCTTGAATTTTCCAGGTGCGCGAGAATATCTTTTGCCCGGTCAAGAATTTCTTTTGGCAAACCGGCTAATCGCGCGACCTGAATGCCATAGCTTTTGTCCGCCCCGCCGGGGACGATCTTGCGAAGGAAAATGATTTGATCGTTCCACTCGCGAACAGCGACGTTGAAGTTGCAAACGCCTTTGCGTTCTGCGGCGAGTTTGGTCAACTCGTGATAATGCGTGGCGAACAACGTTCGCGCTTTGATTTTATCATGGAGAAATTCGGCGACGCTCCAGGCGATCGAGAGGCCATCGAATGTGGAGGTGCCGCGGCCGATCTCGTCCAGGATCACCAGGCTGCGTTCGGTCGCGTTGTTGACGATATTCGAGGTCTCATTCATCTCGACCATGAACGTGGATTGGCCGCGTCCTATGTCATCGTTCGCGCCGACGCGTGTGAAAATGCGATCCACCAGCCCGATCTCGCCGCTCTCCGCCGGAACAAAGCTGCCTATTTGAGCCATCAACACGATAAGCGCTACCTGACGGATGTAAGTGGACTTTCCCGCCATGTTCGGGCCGGTCACAATTGCGAGTCGCACGGTTTCGCCATCCAGCGACGTGTCGTTAGGCACAAACTTTTCGTCCACCAGATTCTGGTCGAGTACGGGATGCCGCCCATCTTTGATCGTAAGCTGCAGGGTATTGTTTAATTGCGGCCGGCAATAACGGAATAACCGCGCTGTCTCAGCGAGCGCGCAAATGACATCGACGACTGCGATCGCGGTGGCAGTTTGCTGGATCGGCTCCAGTTCGCGCAGAGTTTCTTCGCGCAGTTTTTGGAAAAGCTGATACTCGAGTTGGCGCGCGCGTTCGTCTGCGCCGAGGATTTTTGCCTCCATTTCCTTTAACTCGGGCGTGACGAAACGCTCGCCGCCCACGATTGTTTGCTTGCGCGTGTAGTGCGCAGGCACATTCGCGAGGTTCGATTTTGTCACTTCGATGAAATAACCGAAGACGGAGTTGTAACGCACCTTAAGTGACTTGATTCCGGTTGCGGCGATCTCGCGTTCCTGCAAATGGCTGATCCAATTTTTCCCTTCGCGCGACGTCCGCCGCAGCTCGTCAAGATCAGCATCGTATCCATCGCGAAGAATCCCCCCCTCCTTTAGCACGAACGGTGGATCATCGACGACTGCTCTTCCGAGCTTCTCAGCCAGCGCTGGCATTTCATGAATTTCATTTTGCAGCTGTAGCGGCAGGCGTGTCGCCTGCTTCGCTGAATCGCTTGCAGCGGACACGGCTGCCTCTACAGAACCCGTGCCATATTCAATTCTTTCAATTAGTTTCTGTAATTCCTTCTTTAGCTTCGGGATCTCTTGCAGCGAAAATTTCAGCGCCACCAGGTCGCGTGCGTTTCCCGAGGCCTGGCTCAATCGCGACGTTGCGCGTTCGATGTCACGAATCGATTTCAGTTGAGCGCGGATTGCCGCAAGCAGATCTGGTTCCTGCAACAAATCGGCGATCATTTGCTGGCGTCGCTCGAGCTCATGCAAATTGCGCAGTGGCTGCAAAATCCACGAGCGCAACCTCCGGCCGCCC
>JBKPGQ010000185.1:0-2414 GCA_046729455.1 Verrucomicrobiota bacterium | reverse complement strand
CTTCATCTTCTTGCTGTTTCCAGCATTTGCGCGGCCCGCCTTACGCACGACCCGGACAGCCTTCTGTGGCTTAGCCAGCCGCAAATCTGTTGTGCGCCTCGCGGCTATGCGGAAATGCTGGGCTATCTGCAGAGATCGGCTGGCAACTCGATCGCAGACCAGGGTTTTTCTGCCCTTCGTTTTTGGAAGGGACGTGAGATGACGCGCATCGCCGTTCGCGAAATCGCAAACGTCGCGTCGCTGGAGGAAACCACCGGCGAGCTTTCGCAGGTGGCGGAAATTTGTATCCGCAATGTGTTCGAACATTGGAACACGGAATTGCGGCAACAGTATGGTTCTCCCAAGGCGGAATTTGCCATTCTTGCACTCGGCAAGCTCGGTGGCGGCGAGCTCAATCACAGCTCGGACGTTGATCTTCTCTTTCTCTACAGTGAAGAAGGCCAGCTCACGGCACATATTTCCTATCACGAATTCTTTAACCGGTTGGGAAAAAGAATCCTCGAAACATTTTCGACCAGGCATCCGGTTGGGTCGCTCTTTCGCGTCGATCTGCGTCTGCGACCGGAAGGCTCGGCGGGGCCATTGGCCCGCTCGCTCGAGAGCATGGAAAATTACTATGCCGGGTTCGGCGAAACCTGGGAACGTCTTGCGCTGATCAAGGCGCGCGGAATCGGAGGCAGCCGCGAGCTGGCTTACGAATTCTTGCGCCAACATCAGCCTTTTATTTATCCCAAAAGCGCGTCACCCGACTTATTGGATGAAATCGCCAGTATCAAGCGGCGCATCGAGCGCGACATAGTCGGCGCGGACAAGCTAGAGCGCGATGTGAAACTGGGACGCGGCGGTATTCGCGAGATCGAATTCATCGTGCAGACATTGCAGCTTATTCACGGAGCGCGCCATCCGTTCCTGCAAGAACCAGGTATGCTCAAAGCGTTGCGAGCGCTGCGCGAATTGGATCTTCTTCCGCGCGAGGAAGTGCTGACTTGCGATAATACTTACCGGTTTCTCCGCCGTGTGGAGCATCGTTTGCAGATAGAGGCTGAAGAGCAAACTCACATTGTTCCTCGAGACGCGGAAGCTTTGCGACGTCTTGCACTCAGCCTCCGGTTTTCGTCCAGCGAAGATTTCACTGCGGCGCTGCAAGAAAAGATGCGCGCGGTGCGTCCAATTTTCCAACGGATCGTTTCAGGAACATCCACGGCCACATCGCCCAGGGCGGACGACCTTGAAATTTTCAGCGATCAGAAACGCGCAGCCAAGGCACTTTCCGATCTCGTGCAGGGCGCCGCCGGTTTTCATATCGCGCCGCGCACGCGCCAGGTCTTTCGCAAACTGCGTCCCTCTTTACTAGGGTGGCTTTCCAAGACTGCGGACCCGGATGCGACGCTGAATCAATTCGTTCGCCTCGTGGAAGGTTATGGTTTGCGCAGCCTGTTCTTTGAGCTTTTGGTCGCAAATCCTCGATTGCTGGAGCTGGTTATAAAAACCTTCGACGCGAGCCGGTTTGCGAGCGAGCTTTTGATTCGCCGTCCGCAGCTTTTGGAGGACATCACGCGAGACCCAACGTTTGATGAACCGCGATCGGTAGCAGAAAATTTGCGCCGACTCGATTCGTTAGGCGCCGATGCAAGCAATCTCGACCCGATACGCGCCTATCGACAGAGGCAACTCTTGCGCATCATCCTGCGCGACGTGCTGGGACTTATCCAACCATCGGCGACTTTTGCCGAGCTTTCAGATGTCGCGGAAGCGTGTTTGGTTTTTGTCGCAAAGCTCCTCGGAAGTGAGCAACTCACTGTCGTCGCGCTCGGGAAATTTGGAGGACGCGAGATCAACTACGGAGCAGACCTAGACGTCTTGTTCGTGGGCGAGGACGTTCGCGCCGCGCAGAACCTTATGATCACCATGGCGCAGCCAACCGCAGAAGGAGAAATCTGGGCGGTGGATGCAAGGCTGCGCCCTGAAGGCGAAAAAGGCCCGGTTGTCTGCTCTCCTGAAACTTACGAGTCGTACTACGCAAGCCGAGCGCAGCCTTGGGAATTGCAGGCGCTGACTCGCGCACGTAGCGTCACCGGCCCGTTGCAAAAGGAATTCATGGAGATTGCAAAACACGCATGGCGTCGTGCAGGCCAGGATGCCGAGCTTCTCATAAAAATCGATGACATGCTTGAGCGCATTCGGCGTGAGCGCGGAAGCGGATCGGATTTTCTCGATTTAAAGACCGGAAACGGCGGCATCATAGAAGCGGAGTTTCTCGTTCAAGCATTGCAGCTGCGCGGAAATGTCTGGGAACAAAACTGGAAGCGCGCCGTCGATCAGTTGCACGAGCGCGGGAACCTGAGCAGCTCGGACGCTGCCAGTCTCAAAAACTCTTATGCGCTCCTGCGGCGCTGCGAACTTGTGCTGCGGCG
>JBKPGQ010000184.1:0-12425 GCA_046729455.1 Verrucomicrobiota bacterium | reverse complement strand
CGTGCCGTGGTTTTCGTTCGGTCCACGACACGTGCGGCATGTCGCAGGTGTCTTGCTCGTCACATTTCAAATATTTCTCATAATCAGCGGCAATCTTTCGTTCCTCAATTATCTGACAATCATTCCGTTTCTGGCGTGCTTCGACGATACATTCCTGCGCCACTTTCTACCGAGGGCATTGGCCAGACGCGCCGCACGCGCCGCGGAGGAATCGAAACCGTCGCGCGTCAACAACACGATCGCGATCGCGTTGTCGATCCTGGTTGTCTATCTAAGCGTCGCGCCCGTGCTCAATCTCGTTTCAGGACGGCAACTGATGAATTATTCCTATGACCCCCTTGATCTTGTAAATACCTATGGTGCATTCGGTACAGTCGGGCGGGAACGCGACGAAATCATTTTTGAAGGCGCCGAAGATTCAGTCATCACAGGCGACACCAAGTGGAAGGAATACGAGTTCAAAGCCAAGCCTGGTGATCCAAATCGGCGGCCGCCGTTCGTCGCACCCTATCAACCGCGAATTGACTGGCAAATCTGGTTCGCTGCGATGGCTTCACCCGAGGAATACCCGTGGACATTGCATTTTGTTTGGAAACTTCTGCATAACGATCCGGGCACCTTGTCACTTCTCGCAAACAATCCGTTTCCGGACGCGCCACCTCATTACATTCGGGCGCGACTCTATCGTTATCAATTCGCGCCCATCGGCGAGAAAGCGTGGTGGAAACGCGAACCAATTGGCGAATGGTTACCTGCACTCTCGGCGGACAATCCTGAATTTCATCGTCTGCTCGAAGCAATTGATTGGCTGGATTGAAACTGCAACAGTGACGAATTTCGTTTCACCTAATAGAATTCATGTGGAAGCCTGTCCGGGTTGTCAGCGCAAATTTTCTGGAGCGGATTAGTGAGCCAGCTTCTCCCTTTTATTCTGATTTCCTCGCCTATCGATACGGCGAAATCACGCAAGCTGAGTTGATCACGCGGCTGCCACACGTCGCCATGGTCGGCGACAGTGTTTGCATGGGAGTTTATATCTCATCGATCTGGGGCACGTTTTGGCGCGCGCGCAGGTGCCGCGGCAATAACTGGTTTCTCGACACTAACCCGGCGCCAGCGGGCATTCTGAGCGTTTCGAAGAGACTGGAGGAGTTCACTCCATTTGTCGCGATTGAATGCGCAGGCATTGGCGCGCTCGTCGATCACGAAGGCCAGCGGCGGAATGTTTTCCGAAGAATTCTTCGGACGCGCAATTTCTCCGGGCAAATTGGCGACTTGCTGACGGTGAAGCGGTTTCCCGACTTGACGCTGATATCGATCGGACACAACAACGTTGATTGGACGTGGTGGTGCGCTCCCGCGGAGCTTGAGCAACCGGAGAAACGTTTGCAGCAACTCAGCCGGTGTTTCCGAGAGAATTTCGCACGACAGATGCGCCTGCTGATTGCTCGCGCCCGCACGCAGCGTCACCCTGTCGCCATCGTCGTGTATGGTCTTGTCAATTTCGGCTCATACTTCCTGGGCCGTGAAATCGCGGAGCGCTTGCGAACGAAGGACGCATCGCTCTATCCACATCTGCAAACGACTTACAAATACTTCACATCCTTCCGGCCAGCATACCGCGCCAATCTGATTCGCCTTGCAAAGATGGTGAATGAGGAGTTGCGCGCGATGGTGAGTGATTTGAACGGCGAACTCGCTGACAACACCAACGTGCGATTGCAATATTCGGATGCCTTGGCAACAGCTGACCTGAGTCGCGTTGAATTGCTTCACCCGATCGATGGCTGGCACGCTTCGGTCGAAGGTCACAATGTTCTCGCAGATGCCGCGTTCCGCGATCTCGGACCAAGCTTGGAATTTCTCGGAATAAACCGACCGTCGGGTAAGACGACGGCGCGCACGGAGTGACGCGCCCTACCAGATAGGATGAATTGTCGGCGCTTCAGGCAGGGCGGGCAGTCCTCTGCACGCCGTTTCGTTGACACGGAACAAGATCGACGACTACAAATCTCCACGCTCTTTCAATCGAGCGATTGTGTCGCGCAACATGCGGTAACCAAAATGGCCTTGGCGAACGCGTAGCAATTCAGAGCCGCGCCATTTTTGCTGGATCGTCTCGAGCTGTTCGAGTGGCGCGATCGAATCGAACTCTCCCGCAACAAACAATACCCGCGCGGAGTCACATAGCGGCAGGTTGTGGATCGGTGAGCTCAGATGGAAATGCCGGGCTACGAGACACGGGTCGATATTGGCATCACGCAGTTCGCGGCGGATCGACCGCGCTGCAGGGCTCTCCCAGATCGCGTGCTCGATATTTACGATTGGCGCCATCAAGGCGGCGAAACGCAGGTCCCGCTCAACCATTGCAAGCAACGCACCGATCCATCCGCCGTAGCTGGTGGCGAGCACGCCAAATTCGCCGGAACCGCGTTCGCGCAACGCGCTCATCATTTGGCGCAGTTCCGTTACGCCCTGCCGCAACCCTTCCGCGTTGCGGATCAGATCGCAGGTGATCGCAAGTTCGCCGTTCCAATAGCCGCGCGGGACGCGCGAATAATGGTATGGCAGTTGAAGGAAGCATGCATTCCAGCCAAGTTCGTTGAAGTGCGCTGCGCAACGCCGATAACCGGTGGGGGTCGTGGACATCAGCGCATGCAAAATGAGAACCGTCGGTGCGCGGTGACCACGTTTTGCAGGAAAAAAATCTGCGCGAGCGATATTGTTCGCTGGGAATTGCGTCTCGATCGGGCTGCGCCATGCGACAGTCGCGCGACCATTTTTCAGTGCGTCAGCAAGATTGTCATCGTGCGACGCGGCATAATATTGATGGGCAGTGAGCCGCTCGCATTCCTCCACGTAGCGCTCCATCTCCTCACGGCTCCGTCCATTTAGCCGGTGACGGGTATGAAGGAAGTTGATCGATTCGCATAGAAATGCATCGATTCCGTTCGCAGCGAAGCGGCGAAATCCGTTGCCTGGAAGGACACGCAAATCGTGGCAGGGACGCTGCGCGGTCCCGGAAGGTTTCGGGGGTCGACGCGCGGCGACCCTACTAGTCATCCGTTCTCGCGGCGGGTGTGGCAAGTCGTCCGTCGTCAGGCGAAATGTCCGTTGCAATTCCGCGTATAGATTTTTGAATGAAGACGCCAATTCAGATTCAATTCGCGCGCGTGCCTCTGATTTTGCAAGCTCTGGAAAGGGCGAGATTGGATCCCCAAAGGCGATCCAGACTGGCGTGCGTGACAGCGGCAGCCAGCGTTTGGCCGAATAGAGGCGATCGCTGCCAAGGATAACGCACGGCAAAATCGGCACGCCGGCAATATGCGCGAGTGTTGAAGCGCCCGGCCGCAGCGGGGCGCCTTCGAGCAGTGATCGCGCCCCGTCCCGAATCCCGCCTTCCGGGAAAAGACCAACAACGTGTTCCTCTTTCAGCCGCTCGATTGTAGTCCGGATAGTTTTGCGATCTGCACGGTTTCGATCCACTGGGAACGCATTGATGGCACGCAAAAGAAAACCCACGACCCGCGACTGAAAAAATTCCGCCATCGTCATCCAGTCGATGTTTCGCCGGATCACTAACGAAATAATGAATGGATCGAAATGGCTGATATGATTGGCCGCCAGCAAAAATCCGTCGGCACGATTTGCATTTTGGCGCCGGATTACCTGAACACGCGTGACAGAGCCGAACAGCAATCTCACCAACAGCTTTCCAGCGCGATAAGATGTCGTTTTGGCTTGCACCGCTTGAGTGTTTCGCTGACTCGCCACCATAGGAAGGCAATTTTTCAGGCTGATTCCTTTTTATAACGTGGTATCATAGTTGGCGGTTCCGACACGAGGTTTTGATTATGAAACCCAGGAGTCCTTCCACGGGAGGTAAGGGGCAATTTCCGCGCACCGACTACTTTTTCCATTCTGGTTTCGGCCAATGGCACGGCGGCTATTTTTCGCCTTACGATGGAGAGGATAGATACGGATCCAGAAATTTTTACAATTTGGGACGCGAATTCCGTATAGAAGCTGCTCGGGAACGCGCCAGGGAAATGGCGGTATTTGCACTGATTGTTCTAACCTCGGCCTGGCCGGTGCTCTACATGGTAGTCACAGTGGTGAAGCTGTTGAGCAAGGGCCGTCCCATCGATCACTAGCGAGTCTTCTTCGATTTTTCCCCCGCCGCACGACGTCCGTGCGACTACTTTTTTGGCCAAAGAAATTCGTCACGGTATTCGGGCGTCTTTTCCGGAGCGAGCCCGTGGCGTGCAACGTTTTCGGTCACGACACGCGGGATCAGGAAGTTCAGCAAATAATCTTCGCCGCCGGCTTTAGTGCCGCCGCCGCTCATCTTGAATCCTCCGAAGGGATGACGGCCAACGATTGCGCCAGTGCAGGGACGGTTAATGTAAACATTACCGGCTTCCAACTGCGCTTTGACGCGCTCGATGTTGGCCGGGCTGCGCGAGAAAAATCCGCCCGTCAACGCGTAATCGGTGCCGTTAGCGATGTCGATCGCTTCATCGAGATCGCGCACCTTGATCACACTTAGCACCGGGCCGAAAATCTCTTCGCGCGCGATCCGCATGTTTGGTGTCACGCCGGTGAAAATCGTGGGTGGAATGAAATAACCGTGCGGCGGAACGTCCTTGGCCTGATAGGCGAGTGTCGCCTCGCTTTTCCCGACCTCGATGTAATCCAGAATGCGCCGGTAAGCGGTTTCATCAATTACTGGTCCGACCACGACGCTCGGCTCTTCCGGATTGCCAACGCGCACACTGGCGGCGGCTCCGAGCAAACGTTCCATGACGCGGTTGTAGTTTTCTTCGAGAACGATCAGCCTCGAGAGCGCCGAACATTTCTGGCCTTGAAAACCGAACGCGGAATAAATCGAATCGACAATCGCTTCATCCAGGTCGGCATCGGAATCGACGATCATGGCGTTTTTGCCGCCCATCTCGCAGATGACGCGCTTGAGCTCGCGCTGGCCTTCGCGCGTTTTGCCGGCACTCTCCCAAATCCACAGCCCCACCTCGCGCGACCCTGTGAAGGCGATCAAATCAACGTCTTTGTGATCAACCATGTGCGCGCCGATGACCGAGCCTTTGCCGTTGAGAAAATTCAATACCCCGGGCGGCACGCCGGCTTCCTCGTAAATTTCCATCAGCATGGCGCCGATGATGACCGATTGCTCGGACGGTTTCATGATCACGGTGTTGCCCGTGACCAATGCGGCGCTAACCATGCCGCATAAGATCGCCATCGGAAAATTCCACGGCGCGATTACGAGCGCGACGCCGCGCGGCCAGTAATGCTGGTAGCTTTCTTCGCCAGGCACGTTTTGCGTGAGCCGGGGCTGGCCTAGCCGGCGCATCTGGCGGCCGTAGAAGGTGCAAAAATCGACGGCTTCGGCAATGTCGCCGTCCGCCTGAGCCCAGGGCTTGCCGACCTCGAAGACTTCGAGCGCGGACAACTCGAATCGGCGGCGGTCGAGAATTTCGGCGGCGCGTTCCAGCAATTGACAGCGCTCTTCAAACGAAGTGCGACGCCATTTCTCGAACGCCGCGCGCGCAGCGGCGACGGCGCGGTCGGCTTCGGGAATCCCGGCTTCGGCGGCGTACCCTACGATTTGGTCTGGCTGGCTCGGATTGACCGAGGAAAACATCTCATCGGTCCAGATCTTTTCGCCGTTGATCGTGAGTGGAACTTTGCGCCCAAATTGTTTGCGCTGTTCGTCCAGTGCAGCCCGCATTTTTTCCTGGTTCTCGGGCAAGGCGAAGTTCGTTAGGGGCGCATTTTCATAGGGAGCGCCCGGCTGTGTCTTTGGTGTGGTTGTTGTCATATTTATGGTGGCATTTGATGGCGGTAGAACGCCGTTTCGGCTCCGATGCAAAATTTCCCACGGATCGCGCAGTAGTTCTGCCGCGGGGACGTTCTCTGAAAATTTTGCGCGTAAAAATCCTTCGTTCGACGTATTCTCGAGCAGGCGTCGGACCAGATAAGACATTCCGGGAAGCAGTTCACCCACCGGGCAATATTCCCGGACGCGATAACCCATTTCCACTAACGCGCGCTTGATTGGCCCAGCCATTCCGTAGAGCAATTGGAACTCGAAGCGGCTGCGATCGATCCCGAGTTCATCTGCGAGCGCCTGTGCGTGCGCGATGCTCCGAACATTATGTGACCCAAATGCAGAGGTAACGACAAATTCGTTCTCCAACAACAACCGCGTGAGCGTTTCGAAATTCGCATCGCTCGCCGGTTTCTGAAGATAGACCGGGCAACCCCAGCCGTTCTGACGCGATTTCGCTGTTTCGTAATCCCAGTAAGCGCCTTTCACCAGCCGCACTGCGAACCGCGTTCCGCGTGCACGACTCCACTCAATCAGGCCGCGCAAATCGGCTTCAGAATCTCGCAAATACGCCTGAATAACGATCCCGGCATGCGGCCAATCCTTGAACTCTTCTTCGGTGAAAACGGTTTTGAATAACTCGAGCGTAGTATTTTTGTGCGCATAGCTTTCCATGTCGAAATTGATGAAAGCGCCCAACTCTCGGGCACGACGCAGAAGTGGCCGCAGCTTGGGCGCGAGATGGGAGATTGAATCCGCCGGATCTGCCGGATTAATCTGCGAATAGAGCGCGGAAATTTTGACCGACAGATTTACAACCGGGAAAAGCTCCGAATTTTTGCCCAGCGGATCGGTCCAGTCTTTGGTTTCACGCGCGAGACCCTCCAGCAAATCCAGGTAACGCGCCGCATATTCATCGGCCTCCGTTTCACTGACGACGGCTTCTCCCAAAAGATCGACGGTAAATCCAATTTTTTGGGTGCGGCGCTTGCGCAGTGTCCGCATTACATCATTCGGATTTCGTCCGGCAATGAACTGACGCGCCATTTCGGAAACGTTCCAGCGCAGGATGGGCCCGCTGATCCATGGAACGATACGGGCCAGACGAATGCCAGCCCCAAGAAATTCCGAAAGTTTTCGCGAATCAGGCGCCTCGGCGAAGTATTCCTGGAGATGCTCGACGATCTCGCCTGAGGTGCGCAGCGAAGGGAGGACATCTACGAAACGAAACAGTTGCAGCTTGAGCTGCTCGTCGCGCATCGAGAGCGTCATTAGTCGCTGATAAAATCCCGCCTTGCTGAAGAGCGACTCGGGGTGTTTATCGACCAGATGGAAGATATGCTGTCCGCGCTGCTCGATTTCGCTTTGGAGCGACCTCATCCGCGAAATTAGTTCGGCCCAATGCGTTAAGCAAAGACGGAACCCGGGTCTTCAAGGGCCTCAAAAAAAAATTACGTACGGACACGCGCAGTTTGCCGGTGTTTTCCGAAATGAAGATGAAATTGCTTCAAGCAATTTTGAGGAGCAAGTGGAGGAGATTTGCCTGGCAGACTCCGGAGGCCCAGGGCTCGGATCTGTCAGGCAATCTCTTTTTGTACTGATTGATCGAGCGCAGAAACTCGCGTAGCAACCAGAGTGATGATCGTAGAGCGCCACGAATTTGCGAGCGATAACACCGCGCCGATTTGCCCAGAGGCGTGGGCCGCTTTGCAGGACGCCAACGCGGACTACGCCGCAGCATACGGCGAGGACCGCTGGACGGCACGCGTGTGCGATCGGATCCGTGAAATCTTCGAGACCGATTGCGACGTTTATTTTGTTTTCACTGGCACGGCGGCGAATGCGCTGGCACTAGCGCAAATGTGTCAATCCTTTCGCAGCATTATCTGCCATCAGAACGCTCACATTCACACCGATGAATGCGGCGGGCCGGAATTTTTCACCGGCGGATCGAAACTGCTCTTGGTCGGCGGAGAAAATGGGAAAATCGATATTGGCCAGCCCAAAGCGCTGCTTATGCGTCAGAACGACTTGCATTCGCACAAACCGGGCGTCATCAGCATTGCGCAGGCAACTGAGTTCGGAACGGTTTATACGCGCGACGAAGTTGGGGCGATCACCGAACTAGCTCGTGCCAATGAACTGTTTGTGCACATGGACGGTGCGCGTTTCGCCAACGCGATTGCGTCGCTCAACTGCGCGCCAAGGACGATCACCTGGGAGATTGGAGTTGATGTTCTCTGCTTCGGCGGAACAAAAAATGGGACGGCCGCAGGCGAGTTAGTGATATTTTTTAACAAGGAGGTCTCGTGCGAGTTTGACTATCGAGTGAAACAAGCCGGACAGCTCGGCTCGAAGATGCGTTTCCTGGCTGCGCCCTGGATGGGACTTTTGATGGGGGACGTATGGCTGCGGAATGCCCAACGAGCTAACCGCGCTGCGCGCGAGCTTGCGCGTCGTCTGCAGAGTAAGGCGAACGTTGAGATTGTATTTCCCGTGGAGGCAAATTCGGTATTTGCGCGGATGGACGACAAACTTGCGCGCGGTCTGGAAACGTGCGGATGGCGTTTCTACAAGTTCATCGAGCCTGATGTTTACCGTTTAATGTGCTCCTGGTCCACAATCGACGAGCAAATCTCGAATCTAATTGCCGACGTTGTTGCGATAAAATGATTGAACAGATCGAGAGAACGACACATCTGTTACAAACGGCATGAAGCGATTTGGGCTAACTTTGTTGTTTGGTGCGGTCTTGCTTGCCGGATGTGGAACGACTCGCAACGTCGCAGTGACCTCCTACCACGTGACACGCGATGTTGCGGTCGGATCTTATCGTGTTGCTACAGCGCCAGTGCATTATGCTTTGCGGAAGCGCGGCGGTGAATCAGACATGGCGACGACCGCAGAAACCGTGCCTTCAGATGTTAACCAGCCTGGTCAACCTGTGCCGCCGGAGGTGGCCTCGGCGCCGCAACAGCGGCCGCGGTCTGCGAGGGAAGGTACTCAAGGCACGTCGGCCTCAGCTCCGCAGACGGCTCGCAGAGAAACCGCCAGTTCATCATCCCAGCGAAAAGTTTCGTCCCCACAGTCGGAGTTTCCGACCGCCAAGGCAGTTCCTGGCAAACCAGGGTACGTATTCAGTCCCTTTGACGCCGATAAGAGATATGTCGATGTGAGCGGTTACGCCTCCGGCAGCAAAGTGAAGGATCCTTGGACCGATAAGATTTTTGTCGTGCCGTAGGGTGCGCGGGCGTTGCTTCTGGGGAGCACAGGCTGCCAGCCTGTAGTTGCCGGCAGCCCTGCCGGCAATATCTTTGGACACACAATTCACAAGCGACGCCATTTCCCCGTCTCGATAGGCTGCTGAGACTTGCAGGAAGGCACCCTGCGCTCCCCAGAGAAACGGCGCGTGCGCTACCTAGATGTGATTGCCGCGAACTGAGGCGAGTGCTACGTAATGACATGAGACCGGCATCGCGAATTGCGACCTACCTTGTCGCCTGGTCACTCCTCGCTTTGGTGTCGCAGAGTCCGGCGCAGGTTTATCAAGGAAAAGAACTCGTTAAAGCCGAGCTTCTGGCTGATACGAACGCCATTGTTCCCGGAAAGCCATTCACTGTCGGTTTGCTGCTTCGAATGGCTCCGAAGTGGCATACCTATTGGGCGTTCTCTGGCGACGCCGGTCTTCCCACAGAATTGAAATGGAACCTGCCATCGGGCTGGAAAGTTGGTGACATTCAATGGCCAGTTCCCCTGAAAACAATTGATCCGGGCGACATTGAGACTTACGGCTACGAAAATGAAGTCCTGCTGATGCAGGAAATCACGTCTCCGCAGAAGCTCGACAATTCAACCGTAAAACTTTCAGCTGAGGCAAATTGGCTGGTCTGCGAGAAAATCTGCATTCCTGGTAGCGCAACACCGCAACTGGAGTTACCGGTGTCGACAACGAGCCAGCCAGCGAACTCGGAAGTCTTCGCGCGTTACCGACATTTGTTGCCGCAAAACTGGCCAGGATCGAATGTGGCATCTGCAGACTGGAGTCGGATTGGACGTGATCTCCATCTAAAAATTACGAGTGAAACCCTTGCCGGTTATCCGGCGCTGGATTTTTTCCCATTGCCGGGACAGGGCGTTGTCGTTGGCCATCCAACAGTCGAATCACGCAACAAGAATGAAGTTACCTTTCGAATTCCGATTGAGTCGTCGGAGAAGAATTTGCCGTCCATCGCAGGCCTGATCGTCTTTTCGCAGCAGCCAAATGGGGAGGACCGCGTAGCTTGGCAAATTTCTGCCGCGCCGACTGTTTCGGCGGCTCGCGCAGCACCTGCCCGCGGAATCTTCACCTTCCTGTTCTTCGGTTTCCTGGGCGGCTTCATTTTGAATTTGATGCCCTGCGTGTTGCCGGTGATTTCGCTGAAAATCTTTGGATTTATTCAACAGGCGGGCCAAAGCCGGCGGAAAGTTTTGCGGAGCGGTATCGCTTTTACGGTCGGAATCTTCGCGTGGTTCGTCGGGCTGGCGCTGCTTCTGATTATGCTTAAGGGCGCCGGACGTGATGTCACGTGGGGTGGATTTCAATTCACGAACGCCTACTTTGTTCTTGCGCTGAGCGCGATTGTCCTTGTGTTCGCGCTGAACCTCTTTGGCGTGTTCGAAATCTCGCTGCCACAAAGCATGACGCGCGGGTTGCTTTCAACCGGGGAACGCAAGGACGATCTGGGCTCATTTTCCCAAGGCGTGTTCGCGACTGTGCTGGCAACGCCCTGCACTGCGCCGTTCCTCGGCACCGCGCTGGGCTTCGCGTTTTCGCAGTCCCCTGCGGTTATCCTGGCGATGTTCGTTGCGATCGCCGCTGGGATGAGCGCTCCGTATCTGCTTTTAAGCGCTCAGCCCGCCTGGCTGCGATTTCTGCCAAAACCGGGTCCATGGATGCTGCATGTGAAACAATTCATGGGCTTTCTGCTGTTGGCCACTTTGCTGTTTCTTCTTTACGTGCTGGGTGCTCAGCGCGGCTTGGAAGGAGCGATTTGGGCAAGCTGCTTTCTTCTGGTCATCAGCGTCGCGTGCTGGATGAAGGGAGCGTTCGTTCTGCCGACTGCATCAGCAGCAAAGCGAACTGTCGTGCTCATGCTCATGCTCGTGCTGGTTCTGGGAAGCGGCATTTATTTCATCGGCGGCAAATTTCGATCTACTAACGCCGCATTGGCTGATTCGCGACTCCGCGGAGATTGGCAGGCGTTTACACCGGAGCGGTTGCAAGCTGAATTGGACCAGGGTCATTCCGTATTTGTCGATTTTACGGCGGCGTGGTGCCTTACCTGCAAGTTTAACGAGGCCAACGTTCTTGAGAGCACCGAGGTGCGAGAGGCCTTTCAGCGTCACGCGATTGTGAAATTGAAAGCTGATTGGACCAATGGCGATCCTGTGATCACGAAATTGTTGCAGCGGTTTGGTCGCCCCGGCGTTCCGTTGTACGTGCTCTATCCCGGAAAAAACGAAGAACCGATCGTCTTTCCAGAAGTGCTGACCAAAGCCATGGTCCTTGAAAGACTTGAAACCGCCGCACGCAGAGTGGCTGCTCAGTAGGTTTTGTGATGCCGCGCATTCTTCTGAGCGGCGTCGTTGACGCGCTCGCGGAGAGGGCGTGGGGAATCATCCGGCGATTCGACGCAGGCGCTGATTGGCTTCCGTTTGTTAAGTCGAGTCCGATTGAAGACCGTGGCGATCCGACACGTGTAGGATGCGTCCGCGTTGTGACGCAGAAAGATGGAGCTGTATTTCACGAAGTTCTCGTCGCGCTTTCAGACCCGGAAAGTTCTACCCCTGCACGTTCGTTGGCTCGCATGAGTTCTTGCCCGCCAAGTTCTCGCCTTAC
This sequence comes from Verrucomicrobiota bacterium, assembly GCA_046729455.1. Classification (GTDB taxonomy): domain Bacteria; phylum Verrucomicrobiota; class Verrucomicrobiia; order Chthoniobacterales; family UBA10450; genus Udaeobacter. Next base: position 699 of record JBKPGQ010000184.1, on the reverse strand, counting down.
CTCGCTGGTGCGCGAGCGCTGATCGGCTTCAGGAAATTGCCGGGAACGCGCTTTTCGTCGTCCCGGACTGAGCCGGCAGCGTTGCCGAGTGCTTCGTCCTCCGGAGATAGAAACGGTCTGAAGCGGCTTTTGTCGATGGCTTTCATGAAGGCTTCGTGAGGGGAAACGATGCCCTTTTCAAGCAGCGCCCAGATCGCATCGTCCATGAATTGCATCCCCTGTGCCCTGCCGGACACGATCACGTCCTGGAGTTTTTGCGTCGCCCCTTCACGAATGATCGCGGCGACAGCGGGATTTGCGATCAAGATTTCGTTAACCGCAATTCGTCCCGGGCGATCTGCCCTTTTTAAGAGCAATTGGGCGACTACACCGCGCTGTGAGTTCGCAAGCATGGCGCGCGCCTGCGGTTGACGCTCGGCAGGAAAAACGTCCACCATTCGGTCAACGGTTTTGCGCGCATTGTTCGTGTGCAATGTACCGAACACGAGAAGACCCGTTTCGGCGGCAGTAAGCGCAAGTGAGACAGTCTCGAGGTCACGCATTTCTCCCACCAGCACGATATCGGTGTCTTCGCGCAAGGCGGCTTTGAGCCCAGCGGCAAACGAACTGGAATCGGTCGGAACTTCACGCTGAGTAATGGTGCTCTTCTTGTTGTCGTGCACGAACTCGATCGGCTCCTCGATCGTCACGACATGTTTT
>JBKPGQ010000183.1:0-1257 GCA_046729455.1 Verrucomicrobiota bacterium | reverse complement strand
TCGCGGACACGTGATTTCTCGACGGAGCAATTCAATTCCCGGCCTTTCCACGGTAGCCACAGCGCATACCAGAACTCATCGCGGCAAGCAGCGGGAAATTCTCGACGTGCGTATCCGACCCAATCGGCCCGCGGTGCCCGTGACGCTTCGCAATCCGACAAAAAGGTCACCAGCCGCGCATACGCTGAGAACCGGCCGTTTCTGGATCAGGGCAAGAGCCAGAAGTCGCTCAACCGGCAAAACGCGCCGCTCACGATCGACCAAGTGCGCGAGTTGCTGAACAAAAACAAGTAGCGCGCGAGCCGGGCGCGCTATTGTTGATCATGCAACCGGATGAAGCTCTCGCGTTGTTAAAGCAAGGCGCTGCGCAAATCATTAACGAGGAGGAATTGCGCGAAAAACTCGCGCTCGGCCGGGCGCTGCGGGTGAAACTGGGTGTCGATCCAACCACCTCAGACATTCATCTTGGCCACACCATCGTTTTGCGAAAACTGCGGCAGTTTCAAGACCTGGGACACCAGGCAATTCTCATCATCGGCGATTTCACGGGAATGATCGGCGATCCGAGTGGTCGATCTGTGACGCGACCGCAATTAACGCACGATGAAGTGCAGGCGAATGCGGCGACTTACCGCGAGCAGGCTTTCCAGATTCTTGATCCGGCACGGACGGAGACCGTTTGCAATGGCGATTGGTTTCGAGTCATGTCGTTCGAAGACGTTATTCGACTCAACAGCCGCGTGACGTTGCAGCAAATGTTGCAGCGCGAAGATTTCAAGACGCGGATCGACAACCAGCAATCGATTCGCGCCCACGAAATTCAATATCCAATCATGCAAGGCTGGGATTCAGTAATGGTAAAGGCTGATGTGGAGCTCGGAGGAACGGACCAGCTTTTCAATATTCTAATCGGTCGCGATTTCCAAAAGGAGGAAGGCTTTGCACAGCAGGTCGTTTTTCTCCTCCCGATTCTCGAGGGGTTGGATGGCTCCAGGAAAATGAGCAAGAGTCTCGGCAACTTCGTCGGAATCAACGAACCGGCCTCTGAGATGTTCGGGAAACTGATGAGCATCTCAGACGATTTGATGACGCGCTATTATGAGTTGCTCCTTGGACGCACTCCGCCGAGTGAAATGCATCCGCTCGAAGCCAAGAAGCAGCTCGCATTCGAGATCGTTCAGATTTATCACTCACCTGCTGTTGCTGAAAAAACGCTCGATGAGTGGAACACTCGCTTTACCAAGCGCGATTTGGAAC
>JBKPGQ010000182.1:0-3151 GCA_046729455.1 Verrucomicrobiota bacterium | reverse complement strand
GAGCGCGACGAATCCTGTGGCGCGCATTTTCGCGAAGAACATCAGACAGCGGAAGGCGAAGCACTACGCGACGATGAAAACCACGCTGCAGTGTTTGCCTGGGAATTTCAGGGCGATCCCGCGACCGCGGGACCGATATTGAATCGCGAGCCGCTCAATTTCGAAACAGTGCATCTAACACAGAGAAGCTATAAGTAGTTTTTAGTTGAGAGTTGATAGTTGATAGATGTCCAATGTGACCATGTTTAACTTCGAAAAATTAGACGTTTGGCAAAAAGCGATCGATTTCGCCGATCTGATTTACAGTCACACGCGGCACTTTCCGGCTGACGAACGCTTTGGCCTTACGAACCAAATGCGCCGTGCCGCCGTGTCGATATCATCGAACATCGCGGAAGGAACGTCTCGTATGTCGCAAACCGATTTCGGGCGATGCGTTGAAATCGCGACCGGTTCGGTTTTTGAGGTTGTCTCTCAGGCTTTTATCGGGCGACGGCAAGGATTTCTAACCGAGGAAGGCTTTCGTGCACTCTATTCAGCCGCCGATGAAATCGGTCGCATGCTGAGCGGACTGCGAAAGTCCGTGATCTCCGAGTGACCGATGCGCGCCTCCGCTGGTCTATCAACTATCAACTCTCAACTATGAACTTTCATTTGAGAATTTGGCGGCAACCAAACGCGAAAACGCCAGGCAAACTCGTCGACTACGAAGTGCGCGACATTTCGCCGAACACGTCGTTTCTCGAAATGCTCGACATTCTCAATGAGACTTTGTTGAAAACCGGACAGGAACCAATCGCGTTCGACTCCGATTGCCGCGAAGGAATTTGCGGCACTTGCTCGCTCACCATTAACGGCGAAGCACACGGACCGGATCATCCCGGCGCGGTGTGCGAGCTTTACATGAGAAAGTTTCGCGACGGTGAGACAATCACAGTCGAGCCTTTCCGCGTCGGATCGTTCCCGCTCCTAAAAGATCTGGTAGTCGATCGCAGCGCGCTGGATCGAATTGTGCAAGCCGGTGGATTCATTTCCGCGCGGGCAGGCTCCGCGCCAGAAGCGAACTCGATTCCGATTCCCAAGCACGACGCCGATCTGGCAATGGAAGCGGCGGCCTGTATCGGATGCGGCGCTTGCGCCGCGGCCTGCCCAAATGGATCGGCCATGCTTTTCGCGGCTGCGAAGGTTTCGCATTTATCGCTCTTGCCGCAGGGCCACCCGGAACGAGAGAGTCGCGTGCTGCGAATGGTCAACGTGATGGATGCAGAAGGATTCGGCAATTGCACCAATACGTACGAATGTGAGGCGGTTTGCCCAGCCGAAATTAGTGCCAGCTTTATTGCCAAGCTGAATCGCGAATATGCACGAGCGGCGGTGCAGCGCAGTGCAGGCGAATAAGGAAATACGCGCTGGCGCGCAACACGCTTTCTGAGGAGCACAGGCTGCCAGCCTGTTGTCGTCGGCAGCTTGCCGACGACACCCGCGCTGTTCAACAGTGTCCGCAGTTAACGTTCGATTAGCTTTTCGGCAGGCTGCCCAAAAGGACAGGCTCGCAGCCTTTGCTCCCCAGACTTACGCGCGCGAATGACGCAATCTTGTAATGAATTCGACCGCATGCGATGAAATCGCAATGCCGAAGGCAAAAACAAAAGCGGCAAACGCAAACATGTACGCCGTACTCGGTTCCGATGAAGCGGAGGTTAAACGTGTCGCCGCAGAACTCGCGTCTAATCTGACGCCACCCGGCGCAGGCGATTTCGGATTGGAAATAATCGATGGAGCCGCCGACAACGCCGACCAGGCCGAAGCGCGAGTAAGATCGGCAATCGAGGCACTGCAAACACTGCCTTTTTTTGGCAGCTCAAAAGTGGTTTGGTTAAAGAACGTTAATTTTCTCGGCGACGATCAAAAAGCGCGCTCGGCCGCGGTGCAATCAGCCTTGGAAGAATTGTCCGAGTTAATGGATAGCGGTTTCGGCCCCGGCATCACACTTTTGATAAGCGCGACTGATGTGGATAAGCGCCGTTCGTTTTATAAGGCGCTGCTCAAACGAGCGGAGGCGCAGGTTTTTGACCGGCTCGATTCTGGCCGAAGTGGGTGGGAAGAAGAAGCACTTGAGATGGTTCAGCAGCGCTTAAAAAAAGGGAAACTCCAATTTGATGACGATGCGCTTGATCTTTTTGTGTTACTGACCGGTGGCGATACTCGACAGATCGATAACGAACTGGAAAAGATCGATACATATTGTGGCGCGGGCTTCCAGCCTGTGGGGCGAGCGGCCATCTTGGCAGCGAGCCCTACAGCCAAGATGGCTGTGCCACGAGTTACCGCCGACCTTGTCCGTGAGCTGGTGCCGCTTTCGCGCGCCGGCGTCATTTTCGAATTGGGTAATGCACTGGCGGCACGCGATCTTCAATTATCGCTGAAGCTGGTGCGACGTTTATTAGATCAAGGCGAAAGCGCCATCGGCATTTTGCTCGTGGCAATCGTTCCTACGATCCGCAATTTGCTTCTCGCCAAAGATTTGATGGAACGATATCGCCTGCCACGGCCGCCCTCCCCGTTCCAGTTCATCTCCGCGATCAATCGGCTGCCTGCCCAAGCAACGGATCATTTACCGCGTAAGAAAGATGGCTCGGTCAATGCCTACGCGCTCGGCATTGCCGCACAACAGGCGGGCCGGTTCGAAACGACCCAATTAATTCAGGCCATGCGAGCGTGTCTCGAAGCAAATGTTCAACTGGTCACCACGCAGCTTGATCATGAACTGATCTTGACTGAAGTGGTCGTTAAGCTGCTGGGACAGCAACGATTGTAGGGCGTTTCTGTGAAGCGCCAGGCGTCTGGCACAGACGCCCTACAGATCAAGTGCTTTCCACCTGTCTCCGCGCAACCGGACCGATGTAGGGAATGTCCCAGCGGACGCCCATGAACGCCTTTACGATAGTAATGATCATGATAACCAGGAAGACGAGATGAACCAGCGCGGCGATGATTGCCCAGAAAAACACCAAAATCCCGCCGATACCCGGAATTGCCCCAAACACCGCATGGACGACTGCGGACACAATGTTAAAGAGAAACCATGCGCAACCAAAGATGATCGATTGCATCGCGTAAAAGCGCACAAAACTATCGTGCTTTTCGAGGA
>JBKPGQ010000181.1:0-5876 GCA_046729455.1 Verrucomicrobiota bacterium | reverse complement strand
TGGGCTACGATCGACAATCCAGCGGCTCTATAATGCCCGAACGCGCAAGGGCCTTTTCACCGTGACGCGCGATGCGGAAGGCGTAAGGCTCGCGGCTGAACTGATCGATGATGCAGAGAAGTTTTTCGCTGCGGTTGAATCGAAATGCGATTTCAAGAAAGGCCGCGAATTTCGTGTACGCGATGCCGATCTTGTTTCGGACACAATCACCGGTCGCCTGACAAGCTTGCAGACTCGGATAGCCGAAATCGTAAGACGCACTGACGACGAGTTTCTAAAAGCGGAATTACAGGAATACGGCAGGCGGATTTATGAGGCCCGCACCGGGATCGCGGCGTTTCTTGAGCACTGCCTCCGCGAACATGTTTATTGGGTGGAGCGCACGGGAAAAACCGCACAATTTCTCACTCTTAACGCCGCGCCGATCGATATCGCGCCCGTCCTGCGTCGAATGATTTTTCGCGACAATTGTTCGTGCATTATGACCAGCGCGACACTCTCGGTAGGTCGCACGGATCTCGCTTATTTCCGGCAACGCATCGGTGCGGACGAAGCCGAGCCGGCATTACTCGGCAGTCCGTTCAATTTCCAGAAACAGATGAGGATGTTCATCGTGAAAAAAATGCCCGATCCACGGGAGGCTAACTACGAAGAAGCGCTCGAACATTGGATCGCGCATTTTGTCGAAAAGACCGACGGTGGTGCGTTCGTTCTTTTCACAAGTTATCGAGGCATGCAGCAAATAGCCGGCCGAATGGAGCAATTCTTTTCGCAAAAGAAATTCAATCTGCTGGTGCAGGGCGGCGGCGCGCCGCGCGGAAAACTTCTTGATCAATTCAAGACCACCCCGCGCAGTGTCCTTTTTGGTACCGACAGTTTTTGGATGGGCGTCGATGTCCCCGGCGAGGCGCTTTCGAATGTGATCATTACGCGTTTGCCGTTTGCCGTGCCGGATCATCCACTGATTGAAGCCAAACTCGAATTGATCGAGGAGCGCGGCGGCGATCCGTTCACTGAATATTCGCTGCCGGAGGCGGTCCTGAAACTGCGACAGGGCGTGGGCCGGTTGATTCGAACAAAGAGCGACTGCGGCATCATCGTCATCCTGGATAATCGTATTGTGACCAGACCCTACGGCCGCGCCTTCCTGCAGGCGCTGCCGAAATGTCCGGTGGAGATAATTTGAGGTGACTTAGTTATAATGTTCACTTGAACATATACAACCCGCGACTTAATTTGAGCGCATGGAGCGCTCTGATTCATCGAATTCCTCTGCAGCAAGAGATCGGCAGAGCGAGATCCGCCAGGTTCTGACCATCCTCCATAAGTGGGGAATTCATACGCTTGGGCAGTTTGCCGCTCTGGATAGGGAGCAGCTAGGCGCGCGGCTTGGCCCGGAAGCACTCCAAATGTGGGAACGGGCGAATGGGCAATCGAATCGAGCGCTTAAATTGATCCGGCCGCCGGAGTCGTTTGAAGAGAGCTTCAAATTCGAAAACGAAATTGAAACCGCCGAGCCGCTTCTCTTCATGCTTCGCCGGTTTTTGGAGCAACTCACCATCCGGTTGAGCGGAATTTATCTCGTCGCAAAAGAACTGACCCTGCGCATCACGTTCAGGGATAAACAAGTTTACGAGCGCATTTTCAAAATTCCGCAGCCGACCAACGATATCGATCTTCTTTTCCGGATGCTGCACACGCATCTGGAGAATTTTAAATCCGAGCATGCGATCGTTGCGGTCGCGCTGAGCGCGCAGCCAGTTAAACCCGTCAAGGAACAATTCGGATTATTTGAAACTACATTACGCAATCCGAATCAACTATCAGAAACGCTTGCACGTTTGACCGCTCTTCTGGGCGCTGATCGAGTCGGCACGCCGGTTTTGGAAGAAACGCATCGGCCGGACGCGTTTCGCATGGAACCGTTCGCATGGCAGGTAGGGGCGATTGCCCTCAATTGCCCAAAGGCTATCGAACCAACATTTCGCCCAGCGCTGCGCCGTTTTCGCCCAAATATATCGGCATCAGTCTTCTTGGATGAAGACGAGCCTGCGCACGTTCGCAGCGTAGATGTCCGCGGCAAAATCATCGATCAGCGCGGCCCCTATTTGTTTTCTGGAAACTGGTGGGACGAAAAATCGTGGGCGCGCGCCGAATGGGATTTGCAACTGGAGAATGGAGAACTGGTTCGGTGTCACGAATCGGAGGCAACTTGGAGAATTGATGGGATTTATGACTGACAATTCGAAGTCATCCTGAGCGGAGCGCAGCGAAGTCGAAGGATCCCACAGAGTTACCTTAAGCTCTGGCAACGGGATTCCTCGACTTCGCTCGGAATGACGAATGAGCTATGTCGAACTTCATGCGTGCAGCGCATTTAGCTTTTTGCGCGGTGGTTCATTTCCAGAGCAATTAGCTGAGGTCGCCGCCGAGTTGGAAATGCCGGCGATGGCTCTGCTCGATCGCAACGGGGTTTATGGTGCGCAACGATTTTCTGTCGCTGCGCGCGAACATGGTATCCGTCCGATCATTGGCTGCGGATTGTCGATGGAAGACGGTGCAGTGCTTCCTGTGTTGGTTGAAAATCGCACTGGTTACAAAAATTTGTGCGAACTGCTAACGAGGGCGCATTTGCGCAGCGAGAAAGGAAAATGCGCAGTGCGATGGAATGAGCTCCCGCAATTCGCCCATGGATTGGTTGCACTGCCGGGTAGCGCATGCGTCTCGCGTGCAGACGCCAGTCCGGTTCGGACTTTCGGCGCCGCCCCGAAACAATCTTTCGGAAGACTCACAATTCGGAGCGGGATTTGCGCGTTCGGAAAAGTCCGCGATGGCGAGGACGCCATCGCCAACACGCGGGACGCGTGCGCTACCCAGAACTCAGAAGATCGCGTGCGATTTCTCATCGATGCGTTTGGTCGCGAAAATGTTTTCGTTGAACTTCAGCGGCATTTCATTCGTGGTGAAGAACGCATCAATCGCGAATTGATCGATCTTGGGCGCGCAAATCGATTACCGCTCCTAGCAACCAATGGCGTGAAATACGCGAAGCCATACGGGCGCGAAGTGCTGGATGTTTTCACCTGCATCCGCGAGCACACCCATCTGGATGCTGCCGGCAAATTGCTAAGGCAAAATGCCGAGCGCTATCTGAAAAGCGATCGGCAAATGCGAGTAATTTTCGCAGATTTGCCAGAAGCAATTCAAAACACGTCGCGCCTGGCCGAGCGGCTCATGTTTTCGCTCGAAAATCTCGGGTACGAATTTCCTGAATATCCGGTGCCCGCCGGTCATACGATGGATTCGTTCTTGCGCACCATCGTTTGGTTCGGCGCGCAACAGCGTTACGTTGCGATTAGTGGGAAAGTAAAACGCCAGCTCGAAGAGGAACTAGCGCTCATTACGAAGCTTAGGTTTCCCGGTTATTTTTTGATCGTCTGGGACATCGTCAATTTCTGTCGCGAACACAATATCATGGTCCAGGGCCGGGGCAGCGCCGCGAACAGCGCGGTTTGTTATTGCCTGGGGATTACGCCGGTAGATCCGGTGGAAAATCACCTGGTGTTCGAACGATTCCTAAACGAGAGCCGCAAAGGTTGGCCAGATATCGATCTGGATCTTCCCAGCGGCGATCGGCGCGAAGCAGCGATTCAGGAAATTTATCGCCGCTACGGCAAACATGGCGCGGCGATGACAGCGAACGTGATCAGTTACCGCGGGCGTAGCGCGGCACGCGAGATTGGCAAAGCGCTCAATTTTTCGCCAAGCATCATCGATCGTTTCTCACATCTGTTTGCCAGTGGCGATTTCCCCCACACCCTCGAGCTCGAATCGCAGATCGAACAGGCAGGCTTGCCGAAAAACCATCCGCGGATGCCGGCGTTCATCCGACTCTATCACGCAATTTATGGATTGCCGCGGCACCTGGGCCAGCATTCCGGTGGCATGATTATTTGCCAGAACAAGCTCAGTTCGTTTGTGCCGCTGGAAAACGCCTCAATGCCGGGGCGTGTCGTGGCGCAGTGGGACAAGGACGATTGCGAAGACCTCGGTATCGTGAAGGTCGACTTGTTAGGTCTCGGCATGATGTCGGTGATGCAGGATGCGTTTGAATTATGCCGCGACCGGGGACGGCCGCTCGACCTGGCGCACATTCCAAAAGATGATCCGGCGACGTTCGAAATCATGCAGCGCGCCGACACAATCGGCGTGTTTCAAATCGAGAGCCGCGCCCAAATGGCGACCCTGCCTCGGATGAAACCGAAATGTTTTTACGATGTGGTGATTGAAGTGGCAATCATCCGACCGGGACCGATTCAGGGTGATATGGTACATCCGTATCTGGCGCGTCGCGCCGGGAAGGAGCCGGTGACTTTTTTCGATGATCGGTTGAAGCCAGTGCTCGAGCGCACCCTTGGCGTTCCATTGTTCCAGGAGCAAATGCTCAAGATCGCAATGGTGATGGCCGATTTTTCCGGCGACGAAGCGGAAGAGCTGCGGCGCGCACTGAGTTTTCATCGTTCCGAAGAACGGATGAACAAGGTCTGTGCGAAATTGCGTCTGGCGATGGAACGCAAAGGAGTGGCGCCGGACAAGATCGACAAAATCGTTCAGTCTATCTCATCATTTGCTCTTTACGGATTTCCGGAATCGCATGCGATCAGTTTCGCCATTCTCGCCTATGGCAGTGCTTATTTAAAAGTGCACCGCGCGCCGGAATTTTATGCGAGCCTGTTGAACAATCAGCCGATGGGTTTTTACACGCCCGCGACGATTGTGAAGGATGCGCAGAGGCATGGGTTAAAGATCAAGCCGGTTTGCGTTTCGCAATCTGACTGGCGTTGCACAGTTGTCGATGACAACACTGTGCGCCTCGGGTTTTGCGTCGTAAACGGATTACGCCAGGAACACGCCGAAGAACTCGTTAGGCAACGACAAAATCGACAATTTAAGTCACTGGCCAATTTCAAGCGGCGTGTGCCGCTCTCGAAAGATGAATTACGCACCTTGGCGGAATTAGGCGCGCTTAATTGTTTTACCGAACATCGCCGTGCCGCGATGTGGGAGGTGGAAGAAACGTTGCACGATGATTTGCTTACACACAACGCGAGTCATCCTGAGCGAAGCGAAGGACCTCACCCACGAAGCTTTGGTTACGCTGGGCGCAAAGAACGTTCCAGCATCCTTGGCGAGGTCCCTCGCTCCGCTCGGGATGACAGCGAGAAAGGTTCGACATCGTCGTCTCCGCTGAAACCAATGACCTTACCTGAGCGCGTGAAAGCAGATTACGAGACAATGAACCTGACCACCGGCCCACATCCGATGAAACTGTTGCGCGAAAGTTTGCCCAATATTTGGCGCGCAATCGATCTCGTTCACGCGCGACACGGTTCGACCATCCAAATTGCCGGCAACGTGATTTGCCGTCAGCGCCCCGGAACGGCGAAAGGATTTGTTTTTATCAGCCTGGAAGACGAGACCGGCGTTTCAAATGCAATTGTTGAGCCAGATTTATTCGAACATTTTCGGCTCGTGATTACAGAGGAAGCCTTTCTTCTCATCGAAGGCGAAGTGCAGAATTCGGACAACGTGGTTTTAATCAAAGCGCGTGAGATCAGACCGCTCCTACACGAACAACTCGTTGGAAGCGAGTCACACGATTTTCACTAGGAATATCGCTGCGACTCCGGTCGGCCGAGCGCGCCGACCCTGTCCATCACTCCCCAGCGTGATGCGGTTCGGGCGTTTTCGGCTCGGTCGGTTTTTCGGATGGTTTTTGATCGGACTCAAGCCAGTCGGTGTGGAAAACGCCGGGCTTATCGATGCGTTCGTAAGTGTGCGCACCGAAGAAATCGCGTTGTGCTTGCAATAAATTC
>JBKPGQ010000180.1:0-11956 GCA_046729455.1 Verrucomicrobiota bacterium | reverse complement strand
GCTTGCGGACGACTCGACGCTTACATCGAGCAGGGAATCAGCCTGTGGGACATCGCAGCCGGCTGGCTCCTGGTTGAAAACGCCGGCGGAACTGTCGATCTTCGCCCGCGCGAGGACATGAAAGATAAATACAGCATCATTGCGTCGAACGGCGTTATCGATCTGAAACTCTGATGGTCATGAGTGTTCGATGCGGGATTGGCTACGACGTGCATCGCCTCGCCGAAGGCCGAAAACTCATCCTTGGCGGCGTCGAGATCGTGCACTCGCGCGGGTTGGAAGGACATTCGGATGCAGATGTCTTGTCGCACGCGATCGCCGATGCATTGCTGGGCGCGATCGGCGCCGGCGATATCGGTCAACATTTCCCAAACACAGACGAATCAATTCGCGGGATCAACAGCATCGAGATTTTAAAACACGTGAGCAGGCTCCTCGCGGAGCACAAGGCGCGCGCGCTTAACGTCGACGCAACAATCATCGCCGAAGAACCGAAACTTGTGCCGCACGTTGCAGCGATGCGAAAAAATATCGGGAGCGCGATTGGCGTTTCGGATTCAAATGTGAGTGTGAAAGCCACAACGAACGAACAACTCGGCGCAATCGGACGTGGCGAGGGTATTGCGGCGATGGCGGTTGCAACCGTTGAAATAGCAGTGTGCGATCACCGGGCGCGACGAAAAGGCAACTAATGGCGTTGCGCTTCTTTAACACCTACTCGCGCAAGATCGAAGAGTTCGAACCGCGCGATCCGGCCGCGCGGACGATCAGTATCTACACTTGCGGACCCACTGTTTACAGCCGCGCGCACATCGGAAATTTTCGCGCTTACATCTTCGAAGATTTGCTTCAGCGTCATCTGGAGCTGCGCGGTTACAAGGTGCATCGGGTGATGAACATTACCGACGTCGACGACAAGACGATCCGCGGCGCGCGCGAAGCGAAAGTGCCGCTGACGAAATTCACCGAGCAATTCAAAAAGGCGTTCTTTGAAGATGCCGAAACGTTGCGGATCAAACGCGCAGCTGAATTCCCCGCTGCCACCGACCGCCGTTACGTCAACAGGATGATCGAGATGATCCACGAGCTTATCGTACGCGGTCTCGCTTATCAGGCAGACGACAAATCAGTTTATTTTCGTATCAGCAAATTTCCGAATTACGGCAAGCTCGCGCACTTCGATCTGACGCAACTGCAATCGACCGGACGCGTGAAGCACGACGAATACGATAAGGAACACATCGGAGATTTCGCGCTCTGGAAAGCATGGGACGAAGAAGACGGCGATGTAAAATGGGATTCGCCATGGGGACCGGGCCGGCCCGGCTGGCACATCGAATGCAGCGCGATGGCGATGACGTTGCTAGGTGATCAGATCGACATCCACTGCGGTGGCGTCGATAACATTTTCCCGCATCACGAAGCAGAGATCGCGCAGAGCGAAGGCGTGACCGAAAAGAAATTCGTTCATTACTGGCTGCACTGCGCGCATTTGTTGGTCGATGGCCAGAAAATGGCGAAGTCGTTAGGCAACTTTTACACGGTCCCGGATGTTCTCGCGAAAGGTTACACCGGGCGTGAGCTTCGTTACGCGCTGTTGCGCGTGCACTATCGGGTACCGCTCAATTTTACCTGGGAAGGAATGAAAGAGGCGCGCGAGTCACTTGGTCGCATCGATGAATGGCTCGCACGATTGCGCGAAATCGCAAAAGAGGAAAACAGCCAACGCTCAACTCCGATAACTCGCGAGCGGGAGCCCGACGCCCAGCGTTCAATTCAACCCGACTTCGAGAATGCGCTGGACGACGATCTGAACATTTCCGCAGCACTCGGATTTCTATTCGAATCGATTCGTGAAACGAATCGTGCGATGGATGAAAACAAACTCAACGCCCCGTCCGCAAACGCATGGCTCAATTGGTGGAACCGGATCAACACCGTCCTGGACCTCGAACCAGAGACCGAAATGACAGTCCCAGCGGAAGTGGCGCAGCTTGCAAAGGAGCGCGAGAACGCAAGGCGCGAAAAAAACTGGAAGCGAAGCGACGACCTGCGCGATCAAATTTCCGCCCTGGGTTGGGAAGTGCGTGATACGAAGGAAGGGCAAAAACTCGCAGCACATGGCCCGTCGTGATTTGGGAATTTCCGCTCGCAACTCGGTGATCGATTCGTCATCTTGAGCACAGAAAAATGTTTGCGCCTGCCGATTTTCTGAACCTCGAACACACGGCTCATCCGAAGTTGTTCGAAAACCAGAATTACGTCTGGGACGCGCTCAAACAAATTGCCAGTTACCTGCAATTTCGTCTCAAGCCCGCAATCCTGGGCGAGCTAATGGGCAAACCGTTTATCAGCAATCATGTTTTTATTGGCAGAGGAACTATCGTTGAGCAGGGTGCCGTGTTGAAAGGCCCGGCATGGATCGGCGAAAACTGTCACATTCGCACCGGATGTTACGTGCGCGAGAACGTGATCGTCGGCAACGGCGTCGTCATGGGAAACTCCTGCGAATTCAAAAATTCCATTCTCCTCGATGAAGTACAGGTGCCGCACTTCAATTACGTAGGTGATTCGATCATCGGTCATCACGCGCATCTGGGCGCAGGCGTGATTCTCTCAAACGTAAAGCTCGACCACGCCGAAATCGCGGTCGTAACACCGGATGGCAACATTCCAACAGGCCTCAGAAAATTCGGCGCAATCGTTGGCGATCACACGGAGATCGGCTGCAACGCAGTGATCAATCCCGGTTCAGTGATCGGCCGCGACTGCATGATTTATCCCAGCGTAAACTTTCGCGGCGTCTTGCCGCACGGAAGCATCGTCAAATTGCGGCAGGAAATTTCTGTGCTTGATCGCAAGAATTGAAAATGGCTTTTGTGCCGGTGTCGGGGCAGACGGCCGCATAAGACGAAAACCGAATTCGGATGCGAAATTTATTTTACAAAGGCGCGGCCCATCGCGGGCAACGGAAATGGATGCGCGTCACTTGAAAAGCACGTGAAGCGTCCAAAAAGACTACCTGGCGTTAGCGCCCCAGATCACAGCTTCCGATCTGCTTCGTCAAACGTAATAGTCCGTTCGATATTGCCGGGCGAATAGGCTGACGCGCCCTCACTGGAATTCAGGGTACCCAACTCGCCACTAGGCATTCAATCACAAAATTAAGGACGAATCGCCCCTTCAGCCGTTTCGGGAACTTCGTTCATCCGTTTCCGTAGAACAAAGTTGGAAGGACGTGTTTCCTTCCCACGCGGCGATTCCCGCTTGGAGCTTGGTCGCGCGTCGCTCCTCCTTTTGTGCGTCATAGCTTCCGTTATGGCAGATCGATCTAATTTTTGGAAAGTGGTCGATCGGACTAAGCCCGGCGAGCTTCGCACCTTTGCGGAAACCGAACTCCGCGCTTGTCAGGACTATTTCTTAGAAATCCAGTCTGACTCGACACTTCCTCTAGACGAAATTATAACGGCTTCGGAACGACTGACGCTGATACGAAGTGAGATCGATCTAAGGCATGGCGATGCCAAGCATAGGCAAACTCAGCGCCTCGCACGCTGGGCAATTGGAGTTGGAATGGTTTCGGTAGCTGTCGCAATTATCTCTGGAGTTGCCCAATGTCTCGCAAACAAGCCAACTCGCGAGAATTGGCCTGCGACTATACAAACGCCAGTTGTCGCTACACCCACGCCCATGGAATTGCCAACCCCTACGCCGGAACTGACTGCCACGCCAACCGTGCCTGCGGTGAGCGCGCCAACACCAAGACCAACGCCGACAGGACAACGTCGTAAAAAACGCCGGCCTCGACCCCAGACCACGAGAAAAACAGACCAAGGCGGGGCAAGCCGGGGAATTTTTTCGCTCGCTCTTCCGGCCAAAGCCAACTCCAGTGACCAACCGAAGGTAGTTCGGTCGAGAAGCTGGAGGGCACCGTAGAACAAAGTTGGAAGGACGGGTTTCCTTCCCGCGGCGGCGATTCCCCTTGGAGCTTGGTCGCGCGTCAGAGGCACGAAAGGCCCTACTACGGCGTGCCAGAGAGAGAGGAATGGGCGACGGATATAGCGCAAAAGGTTGGATCGCGAAAATTGTAGCTCCGCCAAAATCGGCCTGCACGGTCGGATCACCAATAACTAATCGGAACACTAAACCTTACTCGATTAACCGCTGAATTTTCGGTGCTACGTTTTGCCGCTCCCTTCGCTGAAGCGACCGATAGCTCCGTGCTTCCGTCAGCGGCTCCTTTTTCAATGGTAACCGCCAGGTCGAACTCGACCAAGAAGACGCCTTCTGCGCCGTGAAATGTTCGAAGAACTTTGGGGTTGTCCCCGCCGACGCCAATCTTTGGGGCGATACGTTCGTCATGCATTTTCGCATTCGTCACTCCGAGCGAAATCTGTGACAGCGTCTTTGTAACAAACTCTTGAAGGTCCATTACAGTGAGGGTCTAACGAGAATTCGGTTACACGATATATCCCTTACTGGCTAAAAAGAATTATTCGCTAGAAGGCTGCACGCTGGCAAGTCATGTTTCCTCCTTTTCCAGGGAATTCTGAAAAAATCGCGTCAGAAGCACGCCGGGTGAGAGAAATTCCACGTTTTCCGTCTTGGGCTTTTAGCTGAATTGCTGAGGAGAGACTCAGTCCCGTTCAGATTTTCGGGAACTTCGGTCCGCGGTTACCGTAGAAACGAAGTGAGAAGTGGAAGCACCAGCGGGAAGTGGCAATGTCCTTCATCCATCTGGGGATACCATCCGTAATAGTTAGTCGCCAACCATATGGATCTTCAGGACTTTGTTACAACGACGCTGTGCCAAATTTCGGCGGGAGTTGCAACGGCGAAAAACTACGATAGGTCCATCGCTCCACGAATTGGCATTGGTCAGGACGATCCTAAGATACTCCGTACACTTGCCGACTCAGACGGCGTCTTCTTAGTCGAGTTCGACGTGCCGGTCGCTGCCGCGGAAGCGACTAAAAACGGAGCCGCTGTTAGCATCGCGGTTCTATCGCTGGCATCAGGGAAGGGACAAGCCAAACGTAGCATCGAAAATTCGCCGGTGAGTCGGGTAAAGTTTAGCGTCCCGATCAATTACAGGTGAGCGGATGCAGTGCAAGAAAACGCAAGCATCCTCTATCTACGCACAAATTGGCTGCTGCGGTGAAGGAAGCAGCGGGTCAGGTTCTCAGCTTCCAGCTGGAATCCGGCGAAGCTTTGATCGCTCACAGAGCTTATCGCTATTAGCGATCGGAAATCCGACCGCGAGCGCAATGACAACAAAACGCACTGCGGAATTAGGAATTTCAAAAAACGGGAAGACCTGCGTTGTGAGCTGCATCAGAAACCATGCGACAACTCCGCAAGCGACCGCTGCCCGGTAAACATTGCGCCGTTTCAGCTCGGTGAAGATGTTCTTTGCGTTCAGTCTATCCGCTTTGACGAAGCGCAATTCTACTTAGATGCGCGGGACTTGAAAAGCGCGTGCTTAGGCTAGCTGGTCGATCCTGCGCAGCGCGCAGCGCGCAGCAGGATGGCGGATGGGGGGGGATTCGAACCCCCGGTGCCTTTCGGCACACACGCTTTCCAGGCGTGCACAATAGCCCGCTCTGTCACCCATCCGTTAAAGCGATCTCAACTGTAGCGGCGGTCTATGACCGTCGCATCTGTATTCGTTATTCGGCGCCCAGAGAACGCTCCAACGCGACAGTTTTCAAAGTTTGCACATTGGAATTTGACGCGCAGCGCCAGTAGCCGTAGCTCAGCTGGTTCTCATTGGGCGTCAAATGCTCGTCGATGACGGCCAAGCTCTGAGCAGCGACAGAAGACATGGCGTTCTCAATCATCATCGTCCTCTACATTTGCATTGGGTTCTTGTCGGCAGCCGGATCGGTGTGGATTTCGAAGAAATTATTCTCGGCAAAAGTAGAGCAGACATTCTTCGCCCTGTTCCTCATTGCAATCGCGGCATTCTATCTAGCATTTACCGCGTACTTCGGGCATGAGCGAGCGTGGCAACTGGAGACTGGGGGCGTGATTGTATTCGCTGTATTCGGCCTTCTTGGTGTTCGAGTGCCAGTTGTGCTCGTAACGGGGTACCTCCTGCATGGTGTTTGGGACGTGCTTCACGAGATTCATGCTCATGGCGGAGGCGACCTATTCGGCAGTCAACAGCCAACTGATCTCCCGCTGGGATACGGCCCCTTTTGTGCGACTTATGACTGGTGCATGGCGGCGTATTTCTACACGCGACGCTGTCAATGGCGTGCTGCCTGGATTAGGCGTTAGCCCACTTCACGTGCGTCGGGAGCTCACAGAGCGCCGCTACAGTTTTCAGAGTTGCAAGCGCCGGAACAATTCGTCGAGCGGCAATTGGATGCCGATGTAAAATTCGCCGAAGTCCGCGTACTCGGCGCTGACCGGATCGAAACGCATTTTGTGAACGATCGCTTTGATCTGGAATGCGTCGCGCGCAAACAGCGTCACGCCCCATTCCGCGTCATCGAGGCCGGTCGAACCGGTGATGAGTTGTTTCACTTTGCCGGCGAACTCGCGTCCGACCGCGGCGTGCCCTTTCATGAGTTTACGGCGCTCTTCATAAGGCAGCGCGTACCAATTCCGCTGTTCGCCACGGCGTTTGCTCATGTTGTAAAAACAAACGATCGGCCAATCGGGCACTGTGGGGTAAACACGCTCCTGCCGGTAATGTTTTATTCGGTCGCGGAATACCGTCAGGGCTTGATCAAGTTTTGTGGGATCGTTTCGTACACTGGACTCAAGCGTATGTGCGTATTCGTCTTCGCTCGTGATGTATTCGCTTTCCTCGGTAAGCGACAAATAACTATAAACCGGGGTCAGCACATCTGCGCCTAACGAGAGCGAGAGCCGCTTCTCGATTTTGTTGGCATTGTGCAGGTCGGGCGTGATCAACATAAAACCGAGATCTGCTTTCGGTGTGACCACGCTGAGCGTGAGCAATTGGGTCGACTCCATCGAGCGCACTTCCTGCACCAGCGACGAGAGAGTTGTTTTTGCGGCATTTTGTTCTTCGCGGCTCAGCAATTGCCATTGGCCGTACTCGATCCGGTAAAACAAATGCAAACAATGCCAGCCCTCTTCGGGAACCAGCCCTGTGTTCTTATCGGTCATTGCGCTTAGTTTCATAGCCAGCGATTTCTGGTCAAGGGTGTAGCGGCGTTTGCGTCAAACGCTGAACTGCCTCAACAACGACCTAACGCGCGGGAGTTGCCGCTTTCGGCAAATGTGCCATGCAGTATTCCTCACCATCGCGGGCCACGCGGAAATCGAGGTTGGGATCGCTCAATTCAGTCGCACCGCACACTACGCATTTGTGAAGTGGCTCGGCTTCGCTTCGAGAACTCTGCGCATAGCGCTTTCTTCGGGTCGAAACCTGGCCGCGATGGCGGGCATCGTGAATAATTTCCGGTCCAAAAAAGATCAAATAATTCGCCAGGGCAGCCACCAGCGCCATGCGATAGGAATTTGTGCCGATAACAAAGCCGAACAATAAAAATGCCGCTGAGACCCACGCGATCCATTTGATTTTCGCCGGCAAAACAAAAAAGATATAAATCACTTGATCGGGATAGAACCGCGCGAAAGCGAAAAACAACGAGGCGTATAACATTGAATTGGAAAAACGCGCCCCGAAGAAAAATGCAGCTGCCGTCGTACCGATCATTCCGACGATGAAATAAAGTGTAAGGCGAAACGCGCCCCATGCCTGTTCAAGGCCCTCACCGATGAACCAGAGAAACCAAAGGAGAAGGAAGACCCACAAAAAACTGTCGGTCTGGGGGAGAAAAATATACGTGATCAGTCGCCAGATTTCGCCGTGGCGAATCCGCTGCGGGTCGAGATCGAGCATGAAACCAAAACCGGGGTTCAAACGAACCAGCAAAAAAGTGAGCGCCGTAAAAGCGACCACGATGCGCATCAATCCCGGGATACCGAGAAAGCCGAGGCGGCGTTCGAGTTTATCGAGCCAAGTCATCGCTCGCGGACAGTAGCGCAACAATCCCTCACCTCAATCCTCTCCCTTTGCCAAGGGAGAGGACACCGCACACCGCATTCGCAGAAAAATGCCGGCGCCAGTAATTTCTCCTCTCCTCCTCGACCGAGGAGAGGATGAAGGTAAGGAGTCGAAATCTTGCTCAATCATTGAATTATGCGAACGCTTGCGCTGCCATTGGTGCAGTCTAGTTTGGCGCGTGAGTGAAGCGGCGCCAAAGAAAACACCACTTTATGAAGGACATGTTCGGCTCGGGGCGAGAATGGTTCCCTTCGCCGGGTGGCTCATGCCGGTGCAATACACGAGCATCGTCGAGGAACATCAAGCCGTGCGAAACAACGTCGGGATCTTCGACATTTCGCACATGGGACAATTGATCGTAGACGGAACAGGTGCGCGCGAATGGCTCAACACCATGCTCACAAATAACGCCGGCAAGCTCGATGTCGGCGCCGGTCAATACACCTTTCTGCTGAACGAGCGCGGCGGCATCATTGATGACCTGATCGTTTACCGAATCGGCGAGCAGAAATTTCTGCTGGTTGTCAACGCGGCGCGCACAGATGAAGACTTTGCGTGGTTGCAAGACCATCTTCCGGCGGCAAACGCAGTTCTGTTCACGAATCGCAGCGCGGATTTTGGCGGAGTCGCCATTCAAGGTCCGCTTATCGCCGAGTTGTGTCACGCGCTGTTCGGTCTGGATATCGATCTTCCATCGCGAAATTCGATCACCGATTTACCATTCGAAGGAAAGACTGTTTCCGTCGCACGCACCGGTTACACTGGCGAGGATGGCATTGAAGTTTTCTTTCGTGCAACGGATGCGGTAAAGTTTTGGAACGCCGCGCTCGAAAGAGGCAAGCCGTTCGGAATTAAGCCGTGCGGTCTGGGCGCGCGCGACACGTTGCGCCTTGAAATGTGCTACGCCTTAAACGGCTCGGATTTGTCGCCAGAACGAAATCCGATCGAGGCAGGACTAGGATTCTTTGTCGATCTGACAAAATCAAACTTCATCGGGCGCGACGTTTTGCTCGAAACGAAAGAAAAAGGACCGCGCGAAAAGCTCGTGCCGTTTCGAATGAAAGAGAAAGGACCGCCACCGCGACCGCATTATGGAGTCTTCGAGAATGGTGAACGCATCGGGGAAGTTACCAGCGGGACACTTTCTCCGAGCTTGAACTGGGGCGTAGGAATGGCGTATGTCTCGGCGGCGCACGCAAAAATTGGCGCGCAGATTGATATCGAAATTCGGGGACAAAAATTTCCAGCCACCATAGAAAAGAAACCGATCTACAAAAAACAATGAATGTCCCTGACGAATTGCTCTACACCGAATCACACGAATGGATTAAACGCGAAGGCGACAACGTGCGCGTCGGAATCACCGATCACGCACAATCCGAATTGACCGACGTTGTTTACGTCGAGCTACCGAAAATGGATCGGCAAGCAAATGCCAAAGAAGCCATCGCAGTCGTCGAGTCAGTGAAAGCGGCAAGTGACATCTACGCACCGGTGAAAGGCACAGTCGTCGAAGTAAACAAAGCGCTCGAGGCAGACCCGGGCTTGATCAACCGCGAACCCTATGGTCAGGGCTGGATTTTCGTTCTCGAACTCGACAGCGCCGACGATCTCGATCTCAAACAATTAAAAGACGCGGAAGCTTACAAGAAGCAGATCGGTTAACCATTCCCTCGGATGACAGTGCGCTCGCCGTGCTCGCTCGCGTAGCACACGGGAGTTCTTGGTCTTTTGCTCAGCCTCAATGGGATCTGCTGCGATGAAGATCAAATACTTCAAATCAGCGAACGATTTTCGCAGATGGTTGGAGAAGAATCATGCGACCATTCAAGAATTGTGGGTTGGTTATTACAAGAAGAGCTCGCGGCAACCGAGCATGACCTGGCCAGAGTCGGTGGATGAAGCGCTCTGTTTTGGGTGGATCGACGGGATTCGTAAGAGCGTTGATGATTTGCGTTACACCATTCGATTTACGCCACGGAGACGAGGGAGCATTTGGAGTGCGGTCAATATCAAGCGCGCACGAGAATTGAGCGATAAGGGTTTGATGAAGCCCCCCGGCATGGTGGCGTTTGACGCGCGGGAAGAAAACCGGTCGGGGATTTATTCCTACGAACAAAGGAGCGCCAACCTCGATGGAGCTTATGAAAAAAGGCTGAGGCAAAACAAAGCCGCATGGGATTTCTTTTACGCTCAGCCGCCCTCGTATCGAAAAGCAATCTGCTGGTGGGTAGTGAGTGCAAAGCAGGAGGCGACGCGGCTTGCGCGATTGCAAAAGCTAATCGAAGAATCGGCGAACAGGAAACGCCTCCTTTAACAACGGAACGGTTAAAAGCTCAGCTTTTCTTAACGGCGAAGCCGATATAACCCCAGCGGCCCCATTCGTAATGGGATGTCCGCTGCGCATCGCGCCGGCCGGTATTTTTATCGTGCGCGTAAGTCTTGGTAACGAATTCGGGGAACGCAGCGTTCATCTGCACGTCGTGTGACACGAGTAATCCGCCGTCACGCAGTCGCGGCCAGAATTGGCGAAACTCCCAGAGCATGTGCTTATAGCTATGTGAGCTGTCGTGCAGAAACATGTCGATGGATGAAGGGAGCTCACTGCGCTTGAGGAAATCTTCCACTCTGCCGCGCATCGGCGCGAAACCCCCTGATCGTAATACGTCTGGAATCAAGGCGCCTTGCTCGCATTCCTTGCTTAATTCAATGCTGTATAGTTTGGCTGCGGCGAGCTTCTCATCAGCAAGAGCTTTCAAGATAAAGGCCGATGACATTCCAATATATCCGCCGGACTCGACGATCACCGTAGGCCGGAGCCAACGAGCCAATCCATAAAGCGTCGCGCAATCAATCGCTCCCATCGCTCCTTCGCTACCGTATGCGTCACGTCGCCGGATCATCTCATCCATGAAATCGCTTGTCCGGATTTCAGCCGCAAAACGTGCGACCGCGTCCCACATCCCGTAATAGGACGCCGAAAGCGACCGCTCATTCTGATTCTTGTCCTTGGCTCGACGCCACCACGAACGCGAAATTGCCGGCATTCTTTTCATGGATGCAGAGTGGAAATATTCGGCCGCGCTTTGAATCGACGCGAATGCTTATTTGGTGTGTCTTTTAAAGGCGTCAAAGCGCGCAATTCGCTCCGCCGTTGGCGGGCGCACCGCGTAAGTCGCCCCTTTTCTCCTGGCTAAGCTGTGCTTAATTCCTCCGTTTTCCCCATGAGTAGCAAACCGAAGCCGCGCGAGGCAGACCTTAACTTTGAGGGCGCGATGGATCGGCTCGAAAAAATCGTCGAGCAAATGGAATCCGGCAAACTCCCACTCGAGGATCTAATCGTACGCTACGAAGAGGGAATGAATCTAGTAAAAGTTTGTCAGGAACGACTTGCCAAGGCGGAGCAAAAGATCGAAATCATAGCTCGCAACAGTGCAGGAAAGGCGATAGTTAAGGATTTCGAGCCCACCCCGGAACCGGCTCCTCCGACCGAAGGTGTCGATGAATCCGAAAGCACAAATGATGAAATCAAACTCTTCTGACTCGTCTCAGACGTCTGAGGTGACCGCCGCGCCAACGCGCCTACTCGACGGGATTCGATCGCCCGCCGACATTAAAGCGCTCCGCGAACAGGATCTGCCCCAACTCGCACAGGACGTGCGGGAAGAACTGATCAGAGTCCTTTCCCAAACGGGAGGCCATCTGGGCCCAAATCTCGGTGTGGTTGAACTGACCATCGCGTTGCACAGGGTCTTTAACACGCCGCACGACCGATTCGTTATGGACGTCAGCCATCAAGGTTACGTCCACAAAATGTTTACCGGGCGCCTCGATCGTTTCAATACGATGCGCCAATTCGGCGGACTCAACGGTTTCCTTTTGCGCACCGAGAGCGAACACGATTGCTAC
>JBKPGQ010000179.1:0-2457 GCA_046729455.1 Verrucomicrobiota bacterium | reverse complement strand
TATCCGGAAAAATCTGCAAGAACCGCTCGCCGGAATTCGCGCATTGTTGCGCGAAACCAATACACGCGAGATCGATGTGCGCGCCGAGGTTCGCACGGGCGATACCACTGCCGCGCAACGTCAGGCGCTGATAAAAAAGCCACCGCAGATTCTCGTTACCACACCGGAATCTCTTTATCTGCTGCTCACTTCCGAATCGGGCCGGCGCATGCTGATCACGACGCGCACGCTCATCATGGATGAGATTCACGCTGTGGTGGATGACCGGCGCGGCGCGCATCTCGCCCTGAGCGTTGAACGTTTGGCCGCGCTTGTGAAATCCACCTCAGGGGGACCGCTTCAGCGAATCGGTTTGTCCGCGACGCAAAAACCAATCGAGGAAGTCGCGCGTTTCTTAGTCGGCGCGTATGCAGTCGATGCCGCCGGCAATCCGGATTGCGAAATCATCGACATCGGCCATCGCCGAGAGTTGGATATGGCGATCGAACTTCCGAAGTCACCGCTTGAGGCGGTGATGTCGAATGAAGTTTGGGAAGACATTTATTGTCGATTGGCAGAGTTGATCCAGGCGCACCGGACCACTTTGGTTTTCGTGAATACGCGCCGAATGGCTGAACGTGTGACTCATCATTTGAGCGAACTGCTCGGTGCGGACGCGGTGACGTCACATCACGGAAGTCTTTCCGCGAAGCTGCGCCTGGACGCAGAAGATCGATTGAAGCGAGGCGGACTGAAGGCGCTCGTTGCCACGGCTTCGCTGGAATTGGGTATCGATATCGGGTCGGTCGATCTTGTTTGCCAGCTCGGCACGACGCGATCCATCGCCAGCCTGCTGCAGCGCGTAGGACGGGCCGAACACAAACGTGGCGGTTTGCCGAAGGGTCGCATCTTTCCGTTGAGCCGCGACGAACTGGTCGAATGCGCGGCACTGCTTCGTTGTGTCCGTCGTGGCGAGCTCGATCGCCTCAGCATTCCCGAGAAGCCGCTGGATGTCCTGGCCCAGCAAATTGTCGCCGCGGCTTCAGCTGAAGATTGGGATGAAAATGAGTTCTTCGACCTTGTCCGTTCATCCTGGCCTTATCGCAATCTCACTCGCGAAGAATTCGACAGCATCGTGGAAATGCTAGCCGAAGGTTTCAGCACCAAACGCGGCCGGCGGTCGGCTTTGATTCATCATGATGCCGTCAATCATCGTTTGCGTGGACGACGCGGTGCACGGCTCGTTGCTCTTACGTCCGGCGGCGCAATCCCCGACAATGCAGATTATCGTGTGGTGCTCGATCCGTCGGAAACCTTCCTCGGCACAGTGAACGAGGATTTCGCAGTGGAAAGTTTGGCCGGCGACATCTTTCAACTTGGGAATGCCTCATGGAGAATTCTGCGAATCAATTCCGGCGTCGTTCGTGTCGAAGATGCAAAAGGTCAGCCGCCGGGAATTCCATTCTGGCTGGGTGAAGCTCCGGCGCGCACATCAGAGTTGTCGCAGGCTGTATCCGATTTACGGATGGAAATCGAAAATAGACTCGCTGACGAACAAGACGCCACCACGTGGCTCGGCCAGGAGATGCAGTTACCGACTGATGCTGCTGAACAGTTGGACGACTATTTTTTCGACGCTTATCGGTCGCTTGGCGCAATTCCTTCGCAGCAAACTTTGGTGATGGAGCGCTTTTTCGATGAATCGGGCGGAATGCAACTTGTTCTTCACTCGCCGTTCGGCAATCGGATAAATCGTGCGTGGGGACTCGCGTTGCGAAAGCGTTTTTGTCGGTCGTTCAATTTCGAACTCCAAGCAGCGGCCACAGACGACGCCATCGTGATTTCGCTCGGCACACAGCATTCATTTCGGCTGGAAGAAGTTTTTCGTTATCTGAATTCCAAGACGGTTCGCGACCTGCTCGTTCAAGCATTGCTCGATGCGCCGATGTTCACCATTCGCTGGCGATGGAACGCGACGCGTTCACTTGCTGTGCCCCGGTTTCGTGGCGGCGCAAAAATCGCCGCGCCATTGCAGCGCATGGAGTCGGAAAATCTTTTAGCGGCGGTTTTTCCTGATCAGCTCGCTTGTCTGGAACATATCGTGGGCGACCGCAAAATTCCGGATCACCCGCTAGTGAAGCAGACCATCGACGATTGTTTGACCGAAGCGATGGACATCGAAGGTCTCGAAGAAGTGTTGCGCAAGATCGAACAGGGCGAGATCCATTGCATCGCGCGCGATTTACCGGAACCCTCGCCACTTGCCGCTGAGATCCTTAACGCTAGGCTTTATGCCTTTCTGGATAACGCTCCTTTGGAAGAACGCCGCACGCAGGCGGTGTACACCCGGCGCGCTTCGGAGCGCAATGGAAACCATGAGTTGGGAATTCTAGACGCGGCAGCAATTGAAAAGGTGCAAAGGGAAGCATGGCCCCAGGCAACGAACGCGGATGAGTTGCACGACGCTTTGATGTTGCT
>JBKPGQ010000178.1:0-2076 GCA_046729455.1 Verrucomicrobiota bacterium | reverse complement strand
GACGTGATTCTTTCGGGCGCGAAGATTTACGCCGAGCTTGGCGAAGCACTGGCGGGCAAAGTTCCATTGCGTGCGAACATGACAACGATCTTCAAGTCGTTAGGAATGGCAGTCGAAGATATCGCGGCGGCGCTCCTGGTTCATCGCTCGGCGAAGGCGACTTTATAAACATCTCGGCGCTTTAGCTCGGAAAAAAGTTGCGTGAATTCACTTTGGTTTCTCTTCGCAGAGTTTTTGGAAGCGCGGATCATTCCGGAGCGGATCGAACATTGGATCGAGCCGGAGCAGCGCAGGAGTGAGCGGCACGTTTTCAGCCAGGGCTCCGTAACACGGGATGGAGAGTAGTTTCTGTAATGTGGCAATGGCGCGGTCGGGTTCGCCCACGCCTGCCGCCACCCGGGCAACGATCTCGAGCAGTCGGGAACCGGAAACGGCGTCTTTCTCGATCGGCACCGTGGACATGGCCTTTACCGCCAGAGTCAACGCGGCGGCTTTGTCGCCGAGGCCCATATTGGCTAGCGCGAGGTCGCCCATCAGCCGATGATTTTCTGGCTGTTCTTTGAGGAGAGGTTCCAATTCGCTGCGTGCCTGTCGCCAACTTTCCTGGGCGGCGGCATGGTCACCGGCGACTTCTTGCGCCCAGCATAAGTAAAAGCGCAGTTCGCCATTGATGTAACCTAACGCTGGATCAGGCTTGGCCAGTATTTCCTTTAGCCGAGGAATGACTGGTCCAGGGCGGCGTTCCAGGATCGCTTGGTAAACTTGTGTTTCCAAAGCCTGGTTGAGGTCGGCGGCTGGGCGAAGTGGAGCGAGCAGCGCAGCAGCGCGTGGAAGGTCGCCTTCGGCTTGTGCAATAGCCGCCTTTTCCGCCAGGGTATCGACATCGTCCGGTGTGATATTGAGAACCTGATCAAACTTTCGCAGCGCTTCGGGGAAACGACGAAGACACTGATAGGAAATCGCGTGCTGGCTGAGCAGGTAAACGTTGCGCGGGTCGAGCCGCTCGGCGTCGTTGAAGTAACTCTCGCTCTGCTCCCACTGGCCTCGCCTCCGCGCGACATAAGCCAGCGATTCAGGAATCTTGCTGTTATTGGGTAGGAACTGACGTGCTTGCTCAAAGTAACGCACTGCAGTGTCGTAATCCTTTAGGCAAGAATAGTGATAATACCCTTTGGCCAACACCGCCTCGCCGAGATTGGGCTGAAGAGTGAGCGCGGTCTCGGCTGCCTGTCGGGCCTCTTCACGCAAGCCGGCCGTGGGTTGAAGATTCGCTGTAACGAAGCCCCGCGAATCGACGTGTGATAAGAGCGCCCAAGCAAGGGCGAACTTCGGGTCCAAGCGCACCGCTTCTCGAAAGTATTTCTGTGCACCAAGGGCGTCGGCCGGTAGGTTCCCAGCCTTCAGTGAATAAGCCAGGCCACGCAGGTAGGCATCGTAAGCCTCGGTATTGTCTGTCGGTTTGGCGGCGATGACTTGCTCTTCTTGACCGGTGAGCTTCGCCCGCAACTGATCGGCGATCGCTTTGGCCACTTCACTCTCTACTGAAAAGATGTCGGTCAGTTTGCGATCAAGCGTTTCGGCCCAAAGATGGGAATCATTGGCTGCTTTGATTAGCTGCACGTTCACCCGCACAGCGTCCCCACTCTTTTGCACGCTTCCTTCCAGAATGTGAGCGACGCCAAGTTGCCGGCCAATCTCAGGCAGGTTTTCCGGCGCGCTCTTGTAATGTTGCGTGGATGTGCGCGAGATCACCTTCAGATCGGCAATCTTGGATAAGCGCGTCAGAATTTCATCCTGGACGCCGTCGGCAAAGTAGGCGTTGGCTTTGTCTTCGCTCCGGTTTTCGAATGGCAGAACGGCAATGCTCTTTTCAGAAATTCCAGAAGCGCGAGGCGAAATATCGGAATGTAGCCGTTGAAAAATCAGGAGCGCGATGACAAGCAACAGCACCGCGATGATGAAGAAATCGAGCTTGCGGCCAGTCGTGCGCGTAATCGATTCAGTAACATCGACAACTTCGGTGCGTTTGAGCCCTTCGGGTGTCAACTCGAAGGCCCAAGCAAAAATCAGCGCGAT
>JBKPGQ010000177.1:0-1195 GCA_046729455.1 Verrucomicrobiota bacterium | reverse complement strand
GTCTTCGGTCTTTCCCTGGAAGAGTGCGCTGCCGGCCTGGTCGCTGCTCCACTCACGAGGGCACGTTTGCAAGTCAAGGAAATCCGCGCTGTGCAATTTCTCGATGACAGCTACAACGCAAATCCCGATTCCATGAAAGCGGCGTTGCGAACATTAGTCGAATTGGATGCGGAGGGGCAACGAATCGCTGTCTTGGGTGAGATGCGGGAATTGGGTGACGAGTCGGAGCGCGGACACCGCGAAGTAGGCGAAACCGCGGCCGCGTTAAAGGTCGATCATCTGATTGCCATCGGAAATGTGGCTGCGACCATCGCAGAAGCGGCGAAGCGTGCCGGTCTGGACAACAGCTCAACCGTAGCGTCAACCGCTGAAGCTGCTGAGTTATTAGGCGAGCTCGCCAGGCCCGGCGACCTCGTTCTCATCAAGGGCAGTCGCTTGGCGCGCACAGAGCAAGTGATTGAAGCGTTCCGTAATCCACAAGCCACAACTCCGACACCAGGTCGCGAGCACGCGAAACCTTTCGGTGTCGCCAATTCGCCATGATGTACTTCCTCCATCACCTGAGCGATCGGTTCATCGGGTTTAACGTTTTCCTGTATGTCACTTTCCGAGCCATTGCCGCGGCTGTTACGGCATTCCTGCTCACCTTGATCTTTGGAAACTTCATTATTCGAAGACTGATTGCGCTAAAATTGGGGCAACCGATTCGCGGAGCGGCGGAAGTTCACCGCCTCGCTGAACTACACGGTGGTAAACAGGGAACGCCCACCATGGGTGGCGTGCTGGTCATCGGCTCCGTCTTTATGTCCAGTCTTATCTGGGCGCGCCTCGATAACCGTTTCGTTTGGCTGGTACTGTTTTGCATGATTTATCTCGGTACTCTCGGTTTCGCTGATGATTACCTCAAGGTCACGAAGAAGAAGTCCGACGGCATCAGCGGCCGGATCAAACTGGTTTTTCAGATTGCTCTCGCATTAATTGTCACAGCTGTTTTTCTCACCAGTCCGCTGCTGGAAGTGCAGGCGCGCGCGCTCTACGTGCCGTTCGTTAAGGCGCCAGCCATTGCGAACATGGGCTGGTTCACCTTCGTATTTTTTCTCCTCGTGATTGTTGGTTCCTCGAATGCCGTCAATCTCACCGACGGGCTCGATGGGCTGGCGATCGGTTGCACCATCACCGTGGCGTTTGCTTATGC
>JBKPGQ010000176.1:0-8486 GCA_046729455.1 Verrucomicrobiota bacterium | reverse complement strand
CCATTGCGGAATAAGTTGACTCATTCGCTCCCGCTCTCTCCGCCTTCGGCTTGCCCATCTATGTCGCACCGCTTCCCGCGGGCTCCATTCTCTTTCTCGTTAGATCGTGAGTGCGCTGTTCGCAAAACCTGCCATCGGCGAAATGCGGGCGAAAAAAAATCGTCTAGAGCGGTCGACGAAGTGCACTTAACGTTTCCGGGCAAATGCAGGATGACGAGAAAACCAAGCCGCGCCTGGAGATCGCGCATGTCTTGTTCATTGATATCGTCGGGTATTCCAAGCTGCTGACCGACGAACAATCAGAAGCGCTTCAGGAGTTGAATCAGATTGTCCGCAATACCGACGCAGTGCGTGAAGCAGAAGGAGCGGGGCAGCTGATCATCTTGCCGACCGGCGACGGTATGGCCCTGGTTTTCACCGGTTCAGTGGAGGGGCCTGCCGAGTGCGCTTTAGAAGTCAGCCAGGCTCTGCGCGCGCAACCGAGCCTGCCGGTAAGGATGGGAATCCACAGCGGGCCGGTCCAGCACGTCAGGGATGCTAACGCACGCGAAAACATTTCCGGAGTAGGAATCAATATCGCGCGTCGCGTGATGGATTGCGGCGAAGCAGGTCACATTTTGGTGAGCAAACGCTTCGCGGATGATCTGGCGCAGCATCGTCGTTGGCAGCGTTACCTGCATGGACTAGGCGATGTGGAAGTGAAACACGGAGTTGTTGTTTCGTTGGTCAACCTTTATGCCGAGACGATTGGCAATCCCGCGCCCCCGGCGTGTGTCGCCGGGGTACGACGCACCGAGCCTGGCGCCACAACGCGCAAAGGCCTTTCTCCGGTTGCGCGCGCGACCTTCATCATCGCGGCGTTGCTCCTCACACTTGCCATTGTGTCAGTGATTTTCGCGCCGGCGATCATGCGCTCGGTTGATAAGAACAGAGCGACGTCAGCACCTCAACCGAGCGCTACTGCGTCACCTTCGTTTTCCGATGCCATTCAGAACATGGTCAAACAAAGAATCACGGATGAGTTGCAGAAAGGCCTTTCCGGGAAGAGTAACGCACCTACACCAAGAATAGCCCCGACCCCGAGGAGTCAGCCGACGCCCCCGCCGCGTCCGTAGTTCGAGCGCTGCATCTAACTGATCGATGAAGCCAACGGCCCTATTGCGATGCAACTTCAGAGTGTTTGCCACGACACCCTGGATTTCATCCAGGTGCCCGGCTTCCCTAGTGCGATTGAAACTCATTCGTTGCCCACACTCACTCGCTCCTACCCTCGTCGCTTTGCCATCTATGTCGCTTGGCCCGCCGCTCCATTCGCTAGGCTCGCGCACTCCCGCCGTAATGTTGTTCAACGCTAGTCGTGGCTTATGATGTTTTCTTTCCGCGAAAACACCCTTCGGGCTCGCCGGTCCATGTCGCACGGGTTGATTCGGCTTCATCCCCGAAGCCTCATCCTCTCGGGTCTGCCCATCTATGTCGCTGGCGCCCCAGCGGCTCCATTCCCGCGGGCTCCATTCTCTTTCTCGTTAGGCCACAAACCTCAGCATCCAACGCATGCCTACTAATCGATCAATGCCGCCTGGCCCAGTCATTCCGGAATTGCCCTACGCGGAGGTGTCTGCCGCGGCGCGCTGGTTGTGCAACGCTTTTGGCTTCACGGAACGGCTGCGCATCGGGAGTCACCGCATTCAGTTGCATGTTGGCGCCGGATCAATGGTCGTGGTTGAGGGAGACCCCAGCGCCAGCGTGGCAGGCTCCCGCGTCATGGTGCCGGTGACCGATGTAGATGCGCATTACGCCAAGGCTAAGGCAGCGGGTGCGCATGTGGTGAGCGAGCCAACCACGTATCCTTTTGGGGAACGGCAGTACTCGGTTCTGGATATCGGCGGGCACCGCTGGACGTTTACACAGTCGGTGGCCGACAGTGATCCGGCGACTTGGGGCGGGGAGTTGGTCAACCCGTAGTCAGCGTTTGTGGCCTAACAAATCGCTGCAGCGAACCGACGCTGGCGTTTCAGTTTTATGAGTCACTGGTTTTACAACATCATCGGCTTCAGCGGATGCGCGCTATCAGCGCCGGTCGCTGAGCTTGGTCGTTAGGCCGACGCGAGAGATGTCATGAAACGCACATGGACGATCATCGGCGTTAGCGACGTTGCCGGTAGCTTCAAATGGTACCAGTCGCTCTTCGGCCAGCCCGAGACGCCTCCGGGCCATGACGACTTTGGTCAAATCCTGGATACGGATGGAACCGTCTTGCTCTGCCTCCACCAGTGGGGCGCCCACGAACACCCCTCCTTGACGAGTCCTGACCATGCCACACCGGGAAACGGGCTCCTCTTGTTCTTTCGCGTCGACGATTTCGACTTGGCATTGCAGAGAGCCCGCGGGCTCGTTTCTCGACTCGAAGAGGAGCCCCACGTGAACCCGAATACTCGAACGAAGGAGTTCTCGGTTCGAGATCCGGACGGATACTACGTCACCATCAGCGCGCGTTAGCGTGGATCAAGACGATGCAGAGGCTCACCGCACGATTGTTGTATACTAAAAGACCTAAACAAGCGATGGAGCCGACCGCGAGCCGCCGTACTATCCATCTTTGCATGAGTTCAACCCGTCAATCCCCAGCCACGCGCGCCTCGCTCTCGGCGCCTCATCTTTCTCTCGCTAGGCCTCGCGTTCAGCGTAATGACATATCCGATGCAACTTGTGCCGCCATCGCTTGATCGTTTGCCGAGCTACGTCGCTGCCTTGAAGCGAGGATGGTCCCCCGACAACATCAAAGGTGCCGCCGCTTCTATTGAGGAACTTGCGCACATCGAGAAAGATCCCCGCTCGTTCGTCGAAAGCCTAACTGACCGTGAGGCAAAGGGCCCGCCGATCGTGCTGCCAGATGGTTCGAGCGCAGCGCGACTTCCGGGATTTAGACTTTGGCTTTGGGATACCGAGTTTTGCGGCTCTATTGGCTTGCGGTGGCAG
The DNA here is from genome assembly GCA_046729455.1 of Verrucomicrobiota bacterium. GTDB lineage: Bacteria > Verrucomicrobiota > Verrucomicrobiia > Chthoniobacterales > UBA10450 > Udaeobacter. The sequence goes on along the minus strand of JBKPGQ010000176.1, from coordinate 5,510 downwards.
CCGGGTACATCAGAGTTGCCCGCTCACGTCCTCGGACACATTGGCTACGCGGTTGTGCCATGGAAGGAAGGCCGCGGCTATGCCAAGTTGGCGTTGAAATTGATGTTGGAACATGCTCGCGCTCAAGGGTTGGAATACGTCGAAATCACGACGGATCCAAATAATGTTGCTTCCCGCAGAGTCATTGAAGTTAACGGCGGCGTCCTCATTGAGCGGTTCCAGAGGCCTGCGCAATATGGCGGCACTGATGCTGTTCGCTATCGAATCACACTCTAGCTCGCAACGCGCGTGGCCTAACCGCGCGTTCAACCGGACCCGGCGGTAGGGGCCTTGTTTCTCGCTAACGTTGCAGGCGGCGGGCCAGTTAACTTGGTCTTGTTAGATGCTGAAGTTTGGCGCGCTGCTGATTTTCTATACTGTTGCGTTCTCTGCTCTCGCTGCATCGAAGTCCGTCGAAGTGACCGTCGACCAGCTCGTGAGGACGCCAAAACAATTTAATGGCAAGCGTGTATCGGTAACCGGTTACTTCGATACCACCGTGCACCACGGCTGCGATCTGCGGGCTCACAAGCGCCGACCGAACGAGGGCCGACAGTACATCAATATCGTTGTGCCAGAAGGAAGCGTGCCAGAGGTAAAGCGGCTGACACGCAATTTTACTAGAGTTGTTCGAGCACACATTGTTGGGACTTTCCAATACAGATACGTCGGAACAGTTGGCAAAGAGCGTCCTGTTCGCGGCGATCCTAACGTGAGAATTGTGTACTTTCAGTCCGGGTTCGGGTGGATGGGGTTATGGGACAAGCAAATCAAGGACATCACCGAGTTCCACGTCCTTACACAGTGAAACATCTAACTCTTTCTCGTTGACCCAAATAATCGCTCAGATAATTGCCTGGAGAAGGATTATGCATCGCACCGCCACTCGTTTTGGCCTGATCGTCACAGTCGCGCTTTTGGCGGCGGCGAAGGTTGCCGCGCAACAAGCGCCCTCCGCCGCCGGTCCGCATTTGCAGCCCAATGCGGGCGGCGAGGCAGCAGTCGTCAAGCGAGTGGTCGATGGCATCATGCAGCCAATCCAACCAAGGAGGCGGCTATCTTCATCGGCATGAACCAGGTCGGAGCTCAGCCTGTCGCGAAAGGGGTTGAGATCCTGCGGCGCCTCCCGTAAGGATCGGTTATTCCGGCCGGGGCAACCCTAGCATTGTCTGCGTTCTTTTTTAAGTGGTGAACCTTGCCGCAGTTCTGTTAATTGGGGTCAACTCTCCACACTGACAGTCGCCGATAAATAGATTTACAAACTAATCAAGATATAAGCCAACTTTGTTTCAGAGTATCAATAAATGAACAGTATGAATCCTAAGGTTGATGGCTACTTAAGAAGAGCCAAAAAGTGGCAGGAAGAAATGAAGAAATTGAGAAGGATCAGTCTTGGGTGTGGCCTGACCGAAGAATTGAAGTGGGGTAAACCTTGTTACACGTTTCAGAAAAGTAACATTGTTATAATACAAGGATTTAAAGAGTTCTGTGCGCTTTTGTTCTGCAAAGGTGCCTTGTTAAAGGATCGTAATGGTATTCTTAAAAAATTTGGCTGGCAGGCGGCACGCCGGATTCCGTTCACCGATGTTCGAGAAATAGTTGAGATGGAGCCCATCTTGAAGGCCTATATTCATGAGGCCATCGAAGCGGAAAAAGCCGGTTTGAAAGTGAATTACAAAAAGAATCCAGAACCTATTCCTGAAGAATTTCAAAATAAATTGGATGAAATCCCTGCTTTAAAAGCTGCTTTTGATGCACTGACGCCGGGACGCCAAAGAGCATACATCCTTTATTTTTCTAAAGCCAAACAGTCCAAAACTCGAGAGTCAAGGGTTGAAAAATGTATGCAACAAATTCTCAACGGAAAGGGATTGAATGATTAGTAATGCCACCAAGCGTTCGATTCTTCGCTCGATTCACCTCATCTTTGGCATTCCGATACTCGGTTATGTTTATAGTCCGTTTGAAGAAATTCCAAAGTACGCCCCAGCTGTTCGGTTTGTCTTCGTTCCTGTAATTATCCTTTCAGGATTTTGGATGTATTCAGGCGTATTCTTCGCCATCATTGGCGTCGCGGTGTGGCTCGGTGCATATTACCTGTCTGGAATTGGGGCGGCTGTCCTGAGTCAGGTCGCGCTATTCATCGCGCGGAAGACTTGGTTGGTGATTCGTGCGCGACGTTCGAAAAGATCGGCCTAATCGGGGTCAACTCTTCACACAGCGATAAAAAGGAAACCTTCATGAAAGGCGTGGAAACAAAAAAGGAATTGTCACCGGAACAACGTGAAGAATTGCTCAAAGCCTTGAAAGCCCGTTTCGAAGAAAATATGAACCGCCATAAAGATCGTGAATGGGCTAAAGTAAAAGCAAAGCTGGAAGCTAGTGCCGAAAAACTGTGGTCACTCAATGAAATGGAAAGAACCGGCGGTGAACCGGATGTTGTTGGTCAGGATAAAAAGACGGGCGAATACATCTTTTTTGATTGTTCAGCAGAAAGTCCTAACGGCCGCAGAAGTGTTTGTTACGACCGTGAAGGCCAGGAATCTAGGAAAGAACATAAACCGGAAAATAACGCTGTTGATATGGCAGCGGCCATGGGCATTGAGCTTTTAACGGAAGAACAATATCGAGAGCTGCAGAAACTTGGAAATTTCGATACGAAGACGTCGAGCTGGGTGCAAACACCTTCTGATATTAGAAAATTCGGCGGCGCCCTCTTTTGTGATCGCCGCTTCGGCCATGTCTTTACGTATCACAACGGGGCGCAGTCTTACTATGCCGCCAGGGCGTTCCGTGGCTCGCTAAGGGTCTAAATCCAGACTTCGTTAGGCGATAAATATGCATGCGCTATCTGTGAGAACAGCACGACGACCGAACAACCTCCGGAAAGCTCTCCTCCCTTGTCTCGCGATGCTTACGCTATCTTACAGCGCGCTCGCGCAGAACAGTTCCACGGTGGCCATTCCCCGTTACGGCGACAAGTATTCCAAGCTGGTTCGTCAGCTCGAAGCGGGACAAACGAACATAAATTATCGGGAATTTAGGGACAGCTTTTTGGAGAGCGAACAGTTTAAGGTTGTCGGTAACGAGAAGCCGGATCTCGAAACGCTAAGAAAGACGATGCATGAGCTGATGAAGAAGTCGAAGTATGCTGAGATCGTTGACGTTGCGAAAAAGATGCTGAGCATCGACTACACGGACATGGAGGCACATAAGATTCTCCAGCAGACTTACAAGATTCTGGGAGACGCCTCTAATCAAAAGAAGTACCACGACATCGAATTCGGTCTGTTGAATTCGATTGTGAAAAACGGCGACGGAAGGACCTGCCGAACGGCTTGGCCTGTGATCCAAGTTACAGAAGAGTATTTCATTCTCGACATGCTTGGCGCGAAAGTCCTGCAACAAAGCATCGATACAAACGGTGGGCAGTGCGACAGGATGGAAGTTCAAACTGATGAAGGAAAGAAGGTCTACTACTTCGAGATAAGTAAGGTCTTCAGAGGATACAACAAACGAGGTATCCATTAATGTCTCACAAGGACATCCCGCCTAATCAGGTGCTGGAGCGAACCGCGAGCCAGTTTGCGATCCACTTTCTGTGTGTTTGCTATCGACTCTTTGGGTGCGAGTCACGATTCAGTCCGCTCGCGGTCGCTGATCTTTTGCCTCGTTAGGCGTCATGCGTCTGGATACGATCATAGCGGTGTTCTTGCTGAGTCTACATGCGAAAGGGGCCTCGCTCGATTTAGACGGCTGGGCTGGCAAGTATTCGCACGATACCGACACCAACGGCCATACATTGTTTCAAGTCCCCGCGGTTCAGGCCGCGCTCAGCCATCTGCTTACGAAACAAGAACTGAAGCGACTCACGGAGACCTATAGCGTCAGCTCGCCGGTTAGTGTCATTCAAGGCTTTCTTATTGTTCCGCAGTGCATGCCTCACTGCTGTCCGTGTGAGCATGCCATGTTGGTGATAGACCTTCGTCGAGGTGTATTCCACGTTGGCTTCTATAAGCGTGAAGCCGAGAAGGTGACGATTCAGTGGTTCAGCTCAGAAGGAGAGTTCCAAGCTCTCCCCAAAGAGATTCAGGATGAATTCTACTACAGTCACAACCCAAAATGATGCCGAACAAGGCGCCCGAGCCAACCGTTGGCCGTTGTGATGCGCACATTTAATTTTATGATCTGATGGCTGCTCAAACAATGAGCCAAAATATTCATCCCACTTCCGGTTCAAATGAGGATGGGCCGATCTGGGGCTTCCATTTTGTGCCCAACCAACCAGCACAGCCAATCACTACGGAGGAGGCGGTTCAGTTTTTGACCGCGCCGGGTCCCGGCCTACCGGATGAATTCCTCTGGTTGCATTTCTCGCTTTCCAATGTGGCTTCTGAGTCCTGGCTACGGCAATATCTGACCCTGCCCGATACCTTTTACGAATCGTTGCATAGCGATGTAGACTCCACTCATTTGGAGCAGGACGCAGACTCACTGGTGGCGCGTATCCATGATGTGCTTTTTGACTTCACATTTGACGCCCCAGTTGCGACCACCAGTCTTTGCATAAAGCCGCACGTATTGGTAAGCGCGCACCTCCGGCCATGGCGCTCGATTGACCAACTCCGAGCAGCGGTGCAAGCAGGCCAGGTCTTTCGCTCGCCGATTGAACTTCTGTCGCGCTTGTTGCGAGATCAGGCCAGTGTGTTGGTTGACATTGTGCGGAAGTCCACCAAGCGGGTGGACCCACTGGAACATCGACTGCTGGCTAAGCGCGTTTCCGTCAGTCGCAGCGAATTAGGTTCCCTGCGGCGGATGTTGGTTCGACTCCAACGGCTTTTGGCCCCGGAACCGGCTGCATTCTTTCGCCTTCTTAGTCGGCCTCCTGATTGGATTAAAGAAGAAGAGCTTCAGAACCTGCACCAAGCCGCAGAGAAGTTCTCCACCGCTATCAGCGACACAGCGGCTCTGGTTGAGCGCGTCAAACAGCTGCAGGAAGAATTGGCCGCTCTTGTCAATGAACAGACCAGTCGCACTCTGTTTGTGTTAACGATAGTAACTGTGCTAGCCTTGCCGATCAACTTGGTGGCGGGCTTGTTTGGCATGAATGTAGGTGGTATTCCTCTGGCTCAACACAGGTACGGCTTCTTTTTGGTCGTGGGCCCCCTGCTGGTCTTGACAGCGTTGCTGGCGTAGTGGGGGTTGGGCAGACGCCGTGACTAAGGCGCTGCACGCCGCAGCCGAATTGGAGCGTTAGGCCGAACATTGAATCGATATGCGTGGAGTTCAGATTAGCTACCTGATTGAGCACCCAGACTACATCCCGCAGTTGGCGCAGTGGCTCTTTGAGCAGTGGGATTCTATTCTTGGCGAAGAAACCCCTGAAGCTCGAATCAAGAAACTAAAGGCGCACATGAATCGAGATCAGTTGCCTATTGCGTGGGTTGCGCATGCGGATGGACAACTTCTCG
>JBKPGQ010000175.1:0-2243 GCA_046729455.1 Verrucomicrobiota bacterium | reverse complement strand
TGTGCGCCGGCTTCCTCCAGGCGCCGAGCCCACTGAATGTTGCTCGCCTCATCAAAGCGCGCACGCAGCTCAACAATGGCCGTAACTTGCTTTCCAGCATTGGCCGCGTCAATGAGCGCTTCGACAATGGGTGAATCGCCGCTTGTTCGGTATAGCGTGATTTTAATCGCCAGCACCTGTGGATCCTGCGCAGCGTCCTCGATCAACTCGACAATTTGATCAAAGCTGTCGTACGGATGATGAAGCAACACATCCTGGCGTCGCAAGACCTCAAAAAAATCAACGTGCGGTGGAAGTGCCGGATCGCGCGCCGGCTGAAAAGGCCGGTCCTTTAGCTTGGCAAACGCATCGTTTGTCACGAGCGGCATGAGATGCGTCATCGAAAGTGGGCCGTCGAGTTTGTAAGCGTCGGCCTCTGTCAGATCGAAGAACCTCAACAGCAATTCCAAAACATCTTTTGGGCAATCTGCTTCCACTTCGAGCCGAACAGCGTTGCCTCGACTTGAGCGCCGCAGTTCCTGTTCGATGGTGCGCAGTAGGTTTTCCGCTTCCTCCTCGTCGATATACAAGTCGCTGTTGCGGGTCACCCGAAACGCGTGGACTTCATCCAGGATCAAACCGGGAAACAATTCGCCGATGTGTTGTTTGATAAGGGAGGCGAGATAAATGTATTCCCACGGTTCGTCAGCGCTCTTGCCACGTGGCAGTGCGATCAGACGCGATACCGCCCTAGGCACCTGCACGATGGCGTGGAGCGGTTCGCCACCTCGCTGCAATTTCGCGCGAACCAGCAGATTGTGGCTGCGATTCAGAAGATGCGGGAACGGATGGCTGGCATCCACCGCAAGCGGCGTGAGCATTGGAAGAACTTCCTGCTGAAAATAACGATGCGCCCAGGCGGCGCGTTTTGCCGACAGTTCTGCCATTTCGCGCACGTAGATCCCGTTTTTTCCAAGCTCTGGCAGCAATTCATTTTTCCACAGCGCGCATTGAGTAGCGACGAGCTGGCGCACGGTCTTCTGGATACGATCGAATGTATCGGTCGGACTTAAGCCGTCTGGCCCGATATCGCTCGTTTCACTTTTGATTTGCTGCTTGATCCCAGCCACCCGAATCTCGAAAAACTCATCCAGGTTCGAGCTGAAGATCGTGAGGAACTTCACTCGCTCGATAAGCGGCTGAGTGGGGTCCTGCGCTTCCTCGAGAACGCGCCGGTTGAATTCAAGCCAACTCAGTTCGCGGTTGATAAAATTTTCAGGATTCGAAAAGCGTGCTTCTTCTTGGGGACTATCCTTCGGGAGCAGCTCGATCTTGCTAGGAGGCTCTTCGGTAACATTGGTTTTGGCGACCGCTGTAGGCATCTTAGATCGTTGTTGGACGGCTAACCCAAAAGTAGCGCCTGCCGTCTCACCCGCCGCAGCGGGCCGAGGCCCCCGCGCCACTCCTGGTTGCCCGTACCGTTCAAGCAACCACTGCTTGGAAAATTACGCAAGACCGGTGACGCCCGCTGAAGGTCCCTCACGTTGCGGTAGCGAGGGATTGATGCCGAATGTCCTCAGCAGCGGCCGCGTAAACAGCGTCTTCGGCAATGTTGGTAGCGTGATCGCCAACGCGCTCCAGGCAGCGGCCAATGAAAATCAGATTCAGGTAGCCGCGCAATTGATCAGGATCCTGCGCCATGCGCTCGACTAGTTTATGACTGGCCGCGCGGTTCAAGTCATCCAGCGTTTGGTCACGGGGGACCACTGCTCGGCCGAGGTCGACATCCTCGCGTGCGAAGGCGTCCACACTGTCCTTGAACATCGACATGGCATGCTCGTACATCGGCTTGATCAATTCGACTTCGGGCAGAGGCGGATGCTGATTTAACTTGCGCGCGCGTCGCGCGATTGTAGTCGCCTGGTCGGCCATCCGCTCGAGGTTGGATGACAGTTTCATCGCAGAGACGACGCGGCGCAGGTCGGACGCAACGGGCTGAAAGCGCAACAGAATATCAACGCCATCCTTATCGATCTGTTTCTCCAGTTGATCGATCTCTTCGTCGTCGGCGATTGCATGTGTGCAAATATTATCGTCGCGATTGATCAGACCCTTCATTGCCCGCTCCAGACTACGCTCAGTCAGCCCAGCCATCATGAGCACGTTGTTGCGCAGTGCCGCGAGCGATTCATCAAATGTTCCGAGAATATGCCTTGCCGCGATCATCGTTATTTCTTCGCCTCGTTTCTTACTGTTTCTTACTC
>JBKPGQ010000174.1:0-1995 GCA_046729455.1 Verrucomicrobiota bacterium | reverse complement strand
CTGGCCGCGGCACAACAGCTCGGCGACGGCGTGCGCGTCGTCTCCATGCCGTGCTTCGAGCGTTTCGATCGTCAGCCTTCAGAATACCGCGAGGAGATTTTGCCTAACGAATGCCGGAAACGCATCGCAATCGAAGCCGGAGTGACTGAGATTTGGTATCAATACGTGGGTCTCGACGGGAAAGTCATCGGTCTGCATCAATTCGGCTTGAGCGCGCCCGGCGCGGAAGTGATGAAAGAACGTGGGATCGACGCGCCGCATGTGATTGAGGCTGCGAAATCACTCTTAAGCGCGAGCGATTGAGTCTGGGAGCACAGGCTGCCAGCCTGTCGTTGCCGGCAGCCCTGCCGGCAACATCTTGGACCGCGCTATCCGGCGGGGGTCGTTCATTCCCCGGTCTCGGCAAGCTGCCGAGATCTACAGGCTAGCAGCCTGTGCTCCCCAGAATAGCTGCGCTAAAACGCTTCGCCCGGCTCAGTCACGTTGCGGGCACGAGTTTCAAAGCGCGTAAATTCCTTAAGGAACGTCAGTGGAATCTCACCCACCGGGCCATTGCGCTGCTTGGCGATGATCAACTCCGCTTCACCGGCTTTTTCCGCGCGCGCTTCCTCGTCTTCCTCGTAAATCTCCGGCCTGACAAGTAATCCGACCAGATCGGCATCCTGTTCGATGGATCCGGATTCGCGCAAATCGCTCAAACGCGGTTTGCCACCCGAGCGTTGCTCCGGTTGCCGATTCAACTGAGCGACAACGATGATCGGAATCTTCAATTCCTTGGCCAAACCTTTTAGTCCTGCGGAAATTTCGGAGATTTCCAACTGCCGATTGTCCTGCGCGCGGCGCGAGGTCGATCGCAACAGTTGCAAATAATCGACAATAAGCAGTCGCACGTCCTGTTGCGCTTTGAGCCGGCGTGCCTTCGCGCGCAGTTCAAGAATGCTCAGGCTCGCGCTGTCGTCGATGAAAATTTTCGCTTCCGCCAGTTTTGAAGCGGCCGCGGTCAAGCTCGGGAAATCGCGTTCGCCAAGAAAGCCATCACGGACTTTCTGCAGATTCACACGTGCTCGCGAACAAAGCAGCCGTTGCACCAGCTGTTGGCTGCTCATCTCCAGGCTGAAAACGCCGACCGGCAATTTCTCATTGATCGCGACGTGCTCGGCGATGTTCATGGCGAGCGCTGTCTTTCCCATGCTCGGGCGCGCCGCGATCACGATCATTTCCGAAGGATGCAAACCGCTGGTCATCCGATCGAATTCGATGAAGCCGCTGGAGATGCCGGTAATCCCACCTTTGCGCTCGTAGAGCTTCTCGATCGCCTCGATTGCTTCCATCACCTGGTCTTTCATGGAAAGCATCCGGCCTTTGAAGCGGTCTTCGCCTACGGCGAAAATGCGCTGTTCTACTTCGTCGAGAAGATTCTTCACCTCGTCCTGCTCCTCGTAGGCGCGTCGGACGCTCTCGGTCGCGGCCGAAATGATTTGGCGCAGAAGGTATTTATCGCGCACGATCTCCAGGTAGTACTCAATATTCGCGGCCGTCGGGACGAACGTGAACAAACTTGTGACGAACGCTGCGCCGCCCACGTTTTCGAGCAGGTTTCGGTCGCGCAAGACTTGCGTGAACGTGATCAGGTCGATCGCCTGTCCCGTATTCCAAAGATCGACGAGAACATCATAGATCGTCTGGTGAGCGGGAACGTAAAAATATTGCTCATTAATTTTTTCAACACATTCGGCGATGGCTTCCCGCGGTGAGAGCAGCATCGACCCGAGAACGCCTTGTTCCGCTTCGACGCTATGGGGCGGCGTGCGGTGAATATCCTGCGCAGAACCTGTGTGCGAAATGGGGACAACCTTTTCGCCGCTTCGTGCCGCCGAACCTCGGCCAGCGCCATTTCCCGCTTTACGAGGCTTCTCTCCTGTCCATGCGGACGATTGAGTCGCCATTTATTCGGTTTCTTTTTTCTCTTCTTTTTTCCTGTGGAAAAATCGATGT
>JBKPGQ010000173.1:0-2510 GCA_046729455.1 Verrucomicrobiota bacterium | reverse complement strand
TTGCTCACCTACCACCAAAGCCAGTTCCTCACGCGTGGGGCGGGCTGTGGAAAACCGGTGCGGCTTTTGGTCGCTCAACATTTCATACAGCAACGCACCTAACGAGTAAATATCAGTCGCGACTGTTATCGGATCTCCTTTCGCCTGTTCGGGCGAAGCGCAGATAGGTGTCAGATGCTGCTGTGCCTCGGCAGTCAATCGCGCCGCGTCTTCGTCTTTCGCAAGGAGCTTGGCAATTCCGAAATCGAGCAGCTTCGGTTCTCCCTCTGCGTTCGCAAGAATGTTGCTCGGCTTGATGTCGCGATGAACAACCAGATTCCGATGGGCAAATTCAACCGCGGCGCAGATCTTCAAAAACAACTCCAGTCGTTGACGCGTCGACAGCCTTTGCGCGACTACAAAGCGAGTCACCGGCCTGCCAACAATGTAGTCCATGATGAAGTAAGGCAGACCATCGTCGGTCGTGCCTGCATCAAGCAGCCGCGCGATATTTGGGTGATCGAGACTGGCCAGGATCTGGCGTTCCGCTCGGAAACGGCGCAGGATCTCAGCTGTGTCGGCGCCTCGATTCAGTATCTTGATCGCGACTTGTTTCTCAAACTGACCATCAGCGCGCTCTGCCAGGAAAACTGTGCACATCCCGCCTCGGCCAAGTTCACGGACGATGACATACGCGCCCACGCGCTGTCCGCCGCGTGGCGGTCCCTCCTGCCAGAAAGTGGAGGCTGCATTCTGGGCGCAATCTTCGAAGCCGTCGGTACGCTCCTTAAGAAGCGCCTCCGCTTCGGCCAGAAGCGACTCGGCCTCTTCAAGCAAATCCGTATCTTGACCGCAGCGTCTCTCCACCAGAGCAATCCGGGCCGCTGAAGAGTTCTGTTCCAACGCTTCGCCCAGAATTGTTTTCAAGCGATCCCAGCGTTGCGGATCGATGTTCCCTTGCCCGAATCGAGTAGTTTTTGTGGCCACGGAGAATTTGAATCCCTAATTCGCAGATAGTTCTCGCCGAAGCCAAATTTTCGCCAGGGTCCAGTCTCGCTTCACTGTGGCCGGCGAAATTTCCAGTAACTCAGCTGTTTCCTCGACCGTCAACCCGGCGAAAAACCGCAGTTCGACGATGCGTGCCTGCCGCTCATCCAGAGCCTCCAGTGCATGCAACGCCTCGTCGAGCGCAGTCACATCAATTTTGCGGCTATCGTAAAATTCGAGAGTCAGTCTCAGGGGATCCGAACCGCCGCGTTTCAAACGATGCCGCGCAACCGCGTAGTTAGTCAGCGTCTGTCGCATCACGCGCGCGAAGATTCCGATAAAGTGACTACGATTTTGCCAGACAAGATTCTTCTCGCCAATCAGGCGAAGGAAAGCCTCATGCACGAGCGCGGTCCGCCGAAGAGTATGAGCGGTCCGTTCACCGCGCAGATAGGTCTCGGCCAGACGACGCAAGTCTTCGTAGACCTCCGGCATCATGTCGCTGATCGCGGCGGCCTCGTTGCGCTCGGCGTGATTCGCCTCACGCCGCACAAGAGGCGGAGTCAACGGCGCCGGAGACGGCATGGGCCTCTCGGTGCGAACCCTTGCCATAACGGCAAAGCCTAACGCATCTCGTGTGGAGGCGTCCAGCCAGAGCTCATCGGCCCGCGCCTCGATGTCTTGTCGCACCTCTACGGCACTTCGCACCACAACCGGATTGATACTAGAATTCTTGCTGTTTGGACACAGGACCGCCCATGCAAGATGGGCGGTCCTACACCTCCACCGACCTCAGCGCCGGCCTCAATCTCTCGTTGGCGATGATTCAGGAAGACTATGGCGCTTACGTAGCGGCATCGGTCGACGCGGAATTATTGTTTGGGCGAGCCCAACGCGCCATGCGCTTCTCGCACGAAACCGTGAACCACGTTGTCCAGGTCCAAGTAAAATCCGGTCACCGATCCGTTCGGGGCGATGCTGTAAACGTTCGGACCCTGGCCAGGACCCGTGCCCGCGCCCGGAACGTCGAACTCAACTAAGGCTCCGTGCTTATCGCGCACGAAGCCGTGATTCACATTTGCGTCGTCGGTATACCATCCCGTGATCGCTCCACTTGTATTGATTCCAAAAGGGAAGGTACCTTGTAACGGGCCGGTGCCCGCGCTTGGAGCATCGAACGTGGCAAAGACGCCATTCCTATCCATCAGGAAGCCGTGACTCACATTGTCTGCGTCAATGTAGTTTCCCATGATGTTTCCATTCGGAGTAAAGCCCCCGCCAAAAGTACCTTGGCCGAGGTCGGTGCCCGCGCCCGGAACATCGAATGTGGTGATGACGCCCTTTTTATCCCGCAGGAAGCCGTGGTTCGCATTGATCCCGTTATCGTAGAATCCTGTGATCTCCCCACCTGGGCTAATTGCGAAGGGAAACGTACCTGGGCCGGCTTCCGCACCCGGCGCATCGAATGTGGTAAAGGCGCCATTTTTATCCCGCAGGAAACCGTGACTCACGAAGGCCGAGTCAACGTACCATCCCGTGATCGC
>JBKPGQ010000172.1:0-6102 GCA_046729455.1 Verrucomicrobiota bacterium | reverse complement strand
GTAAGCCGGAGAACGTTGAAAGCCGCAAGGACAAGGCGCAAGGCGTGATCATGGTTGGATTTCGCGGTGCGAGCCTGTCGAGTCCGGATCGCTACGCGCTGGAATTGATCGATGAAGCGAGCAGCGATCTCGGGTCGCGTTTCTTTGTTCGGATTCGCGAGCAAATGGGCCTGGCCTATTACGTGGGTGCAAGTCAGATGCAAGGGTTGGTGCCGGGTCTCTTCTCATTCTATCTCGGTACCGATCCGCAGAAAATCGAACCGGTGAAGACTGCGTTACTAGATGAGATTCACAAGCTCGCAAACGAGGGGCTAACCCCTGAAGAACTGGCGCGAGCTAAGAAGAAATTGATTGGTCAGCAAGAAATCGCCAATCAAAGCAACGACGCTTTCGGTTATCATTGCGCGCTCGACGAACTCTACGGACTGGGCTTCAATTATTACAAGCAACTTGAGCATGATGTGAACGCAGTAACGCTCGAGGACATTAAACAGGTGGCTGCGAAATATTTTCGGGATCAACCGTATGTTTTGGCAACGGTGCGACCCCCAGAAGGTTCGGCAGCTGCGAAACAGAAATGAACCATGGCTGAAGTCCAAAAAACCACACTGAGCGGCGAGCTTTCCCAGCGCTTCATCGAATTTGTCGTGATGCACGCGCAAAACGCCGCGCTCTTTCTTGGGCAGATTCCAAATCCAAAAACCGGTCAAGGCGAAGTGAACCTCGACCTGGCCAGAATGTTTATCGACCAACTGGCGATGATTCAGGAAAAAACGCGCGGGAATCTGACCAATGAAGAGGCAAAAGTGTTGAGCAACGCTCTTTCCAATTTGCAAATGGCGTACGTGGAAGTTGCGCGGGAAACGCCCAAAGGTGCGCCGCAGCCTGAAGCGCCCGAGACCACGCCGCCACCAGCGGAATCTGAGCAAGCAGCAAGCTCGAAGCCAGAGCCATCAGAGCCGATTGCGTCGACCGAGCCCGAGACCGAATCGCGAAAGAAGTTCACCAAAAGCTACGGGCCGTAGTTCTCGATTACCAAATAGGAAAGTTCGTGATCGCGAGGACTCGATCACCTGCACGCGAGACGCGCCCGCTAACCCTAGCGTTGGCTCGTGCGCTCGGGGGGAGTGGTGCGCGGACGTGATTTCGCTCGCGCGGTTTTACGTACAGTGGTCGTTCCCTGCCCGGCCACCGCAGGCGTTGGCGACCCTTCGGGATATTTCTTGGTCGTTGGCCAGATCAAACGCCACGGCTGAGTTTTTATTGTCTCGCTGAATTGCTTGATGTTTTCGCCGGCGGGCCCGAGATCCGTAGTCGCGACCTTTAGTTTTTCTGAGGAGCTCCGCAGGTTTCGCAGCGTGACCTCGATGTTATCGTTGTCCGTAAGGCTGGTGCTGATTTTTTCGATATTAGCCAGCGAATGGGAAAGCGCGCTGTCTGGCGAGGTCAGATCGGAAAGATGTTGGCCGAAAGTCTTGAACTGGCCGAGCGCAAGTGTGAGTTCAGAATTTTCGTCCGTGAGACGATTAATGTTTTGCGCCGTTTGCTGAAGGTCTTTCATGGTGTTGGTTGCTTCGGCTGCGACAGGCTTGATGACTTCCAGCATTTTTGCTGCGGCTTCGCCTAGGTCGGGCGTGCGTTCCCCGGCGAATATCTCGCCGTCCTTGGCGCGTCCAGATTTCTCAGTGCCTTGGGTGATGTCGATAGCCATGTCGCCAAGCAATCCCAGCTGGATCATTCGCGCCTTGGCATCGCGATAGACCTTTGCACTTTTGTCCACCTGAACATCGATGCGCACTTCGAATCTCGGTTTGCCCGGCGTCGGAGAGGGACCAGGACTCGCCTTCGTCTCGGACCGGTTCATGGCCGCGGCTGCTTCCTCCGCTTGTTTTTCTTCTTCCGGCGAGACCGGTGAATATAACTTCTGGACCTGTCCAATCTTGCGGCCTGCAAGCATGACCGGGGCTCCCTGCTTAATTCCCACCGCGTTATCGAAATAAATCTGGTAAGTAACCAGCGGCCGGAACAACCCGGGTGCGCCGAGCAAAACCAGAAGGAAGGCGACTACCGCGATCGTGCCGATCACGAGCAGACCAGTCATAATTTCATTTCTTTGTAATTGCATCGAGGCTGCCTTCCAGGATTGGACCTTCAGTGCTTCCGCTCACGAACTGCGCGACCACCGGATCTTTAGAGTGTTTGAATTCTTCGGGTTCGGCTTCTTCAATGATCTTTCCTTGATATAACATAGCCATTCGCGTGGCGATGCGAAAGGCGCTCTCCATTTCGTGCGTTGCAGTGATGGATGTGACTTTCGATTTCTCGCTAAGGCTAATAATCAATTCGTCGATAACCGAGGCAATGACCGGGTCGAGCCCAGCCGACGGCTCGTCGAGAAGGATCAATTCGGGTTCGAGCACGAGCGCGCGTGCCAGCGCCACGCGTTTTCGCATCCCGCCACTCAGCTCCTCCGGCAACAGGTCTTTGGAATCCTCCATGCCAACGAGTTCGAGTTTTTCATCTACAATCTTGTCAATCTCACTCTGGGATTTATCGGTGAGCTCTTCCAGTGGCAACGCAACGTTGTCGCGCACGTTGCGCGAGCTCAGCAGCGCCGAATACTGATAGACCATGCCAATGTGTTGTCGCACCCGTTGAAGCTTCCGGCGTGACAACCGCGTGATTTCAAATTGCTTGAAAAAAATCGAGCCGGAATCGGGACGGAGCGTGCCGAGGATCAATCGCAAAATGGTGCTTTTGCCGCTGCCGCTCTGGCCCATGATTACCAGACGTTCTTGCGGCTCGACTTTGAGCGAAAGACCGTCGAGCACTTTCTTTTCCTCGTACTGCATGTGCACGCCGCGCAGTTCGACGATGTCGGGCGGGGTGCTCACGTTGGATAAAACGTGGTGTAAACGACGTTGTATAGCGTATCGCACCCGATCACCGTGGTGATCGCAGTCACGACGCTTGAGGTTGTCGACGTGCCAACTCCTGCGGCGCCACCTTTCACTGTCAGGCCCCGGTAGCAAGCGATCGCGGCGATGAGCAGACCGAACAAAAAGCTCTTCAAAATGCCGGTGACAATGTCGCGAATGAGCAACGAATCTTTCACGAGATCGAGAAAATAGGGAAAGGCGATGCTGAAATAGGCTTTGCAGACCAGGCTGCTCGCGAATATAGCCGCAATGTTCGAAACCGTGGACAAACACGGCATCAGCAGAAACAGCGCCAGCATTCGCGGCGCAACCAGGAAACGCAACGGCCCGATTCCCATCGCCTCGATCGCCTCGACTTCTTCGGAAACCTGCATCGTCCCCAATTCCGCCGTAAACGCCGCGCCGATACGCGCTGCGAGCATGATACCAGTGAGCAAGGGCCCAAGCTCGCGCGTAAAAGCAATTGCAACCAAACCGGGAATCAGCCGTTCCGTTCCGAAACGTTGCAACTGGTAACCAGTCAGCAACGCCATGGTCAGCCCCAGGAAAAAGGAAACCAGTCCCACGAGCGGCACCGAATCGACGCCGGCGCGTTCAGTGTGGCGAAAAAAACTTGCGGCACGAAACGGAACGCGTCCGTGCTGAATCCGTTCGAACGTTTCTTCGAACGTGTTCACAATCAACCAGAACACGCTGCCTACTTCGCGAAGAAATAAGCGCGTGATATGCCCGATTCCCTCGGCAATCACAACGGGCGGCGGTTCAGGGTTCGCCATGAACGAGAAGTTGCCTCACTTCGCCATTGGGAAAAGCGCAAAGTTCGGCGCGCGAAAACGATGCAAGAATGGGTCCCACTCCAAAGCGTCTAACGCTTCGCCGCAGCCCTGGGAGTGCGTGCGCGTCCTCGCGCCGCTTTGATTTGATGCGAATATCAATGAGATCGAACGGCTATTCCAGCTAGTGACGGGGTATCGGACATGACACGCCTTTCAATAACGAATTGCTTCTTCGCCATCGTGCTATTTAGTGCGAGGGCGCTGGCGGCGGCTCCAGAGCAAACGCGTCCGGCAGGGGTTTCCGGCGAGCGAAACCCAGATCATCAACCAAACATGGAAACAAAAAAATTCGGACTCGCGATCCACGGCGGCGCCGGAACTATCGAGCGAAGCAAGATGACACCAAAGCGCGAGCGCGAATGTCGCGCCGGGCTGGAAAGCGCGCTCACAGCTGGTTATGAAATTCTCAAGCGCGGAGGCTCAAGTGTCGACGCAACGGAGGCTGCGGTGCGTGTACTCGAAGACGATCCGCATTTTAACGCAGGCAAAGGCTCCGTGTTCACAAGCGCTGGGACAAACGAGATGGACGCTGCGATCATGGAGGGGAAAACGCTCGCTGCCGGCGCGGTTGCTTCGTTGAAACACATCAAAAATCCGATCAGCCTTGCGCGGCTGGTGATGGAAAAATCCGGACACGTCATGATGGATTGCGAGGGCGCAGAAGCGTTCGCGAAGGAAAATGGGATTGAACTGGTGGACCAGAAATATTTTTTCACGCAGGAGCGCTGGGATGCTTTGGAGAAAATCAAGGCTGCTGAAAAAAGTCGCACGAGCGGTGCCGGGAAAAAGTTTCTGATTACCGATCAAGATCGGCACGGCACGGTGGGAGCAGTAGCGCTGGATCAAAACGGGAATCTCGCCGCAGCGACTTCAACCGGCGGCACAACCAACAAGCTGCCGGGACGCGTTGGCGACACGCCGGTCATCGGCGCGGGCACGTACGCAAATAATGCGACATGCGCGGTTTCTGCGACAGGTGACGGTGAATATTTTATCCGGGCGACGGTTGGGCGCGATGTTTCGGCATTGATGGAATATCGCGGGATGTCTCTCACGGACGCCGCGCAGGCCGCTTTGGAGAAGGTCGCGAAGCTTGGCGGAGCGGGTGGACTGATCGCAATCGATCGTCAAGGCAATGTCACTTTGCCATTCAACACCGCTGGAATGTATCGCGGCTACGTCGATCCAAACGCCAAGCTTGTAGTGGAGATTTACTAGTAGGGATTGCCATGTCGAGCGAAGTCGAGACATCTCTTGCTGCTATAATTAGAGATTCCTCGACTTCGCTCGGAATGACAAAGTGATGCTTCCGCCTTTTTCCGTCGTTATTCCATGCTTGAATGAAGCGACGCGCATCGGAGAAACGCTTCGCCTCACGCTCGATTATCTCACGGCGAATGCACCGAAGAGTGAATTGATCGTGGTTAATGACGGATCAACTGATGCGACTGGGACAATTGCGCGTGAAAGATTGAAGGATGCCAAGATCGAAACGCGCTTGCTCGAAAATTTTCCAAATCGCGGCAAAGGCGCTGCAGTACGTTCTGGATTGCTTGCCGCGCGAAGACCGATCGGCCTGTTTTTCGATGCCGATCTTTCTACACCATTGGGAGAGACGCCGAAATTGATTGAGCCGATTGCAAATAACGAGGTGGATATAGCATTCGGTTCGCGCGCCTTGGATCGCGGACTGATTGGCATCCATCAGCCGTGGCGACGCGAGCAGGCTGGCCGCGCGTTCAATTTGCTGGTGCGGTTTGCGACGGGTCTGCCGTTTTGGGACACCCAATGCGGATTCAAGGCGTTTCGCCTCGACGTTTGCCGCCCAATTCTGGAGGCCGCACGCCTCGACGGGTTCGCCTTCGACGTCGAATTGCTTAATCTCGCGCGGCACGCTGGATTGCGAATTCGTGAAATTCCGGTGCGCTGGAATCATGCTGAAGGAAGCAAAGTTCAGTTTTTCAAGGATAGCTTGCGAATGCTGCGAGAAGTGATCGCGCTGAGAGCTCGAGCGTAACTTCTTGGATGGGGGCTGTAGCCACTTCGCTGTGCGAAGCGCAACGCAGGGATGTTTGGGACGCGCGCTCGGCGCCTCTCACCCAACTTCGCGCTGCTTCGGCGTGGCAGGCAGAGACGCGGCTGCACCTGCGCGAGGACTTTTCTTTCTCGCGTCGGCACCTAAATTAATTGTTCCAATCTTACCTTCATGCAGTCCTTCCAATTTCATCCTGCGGTCACGCAGTGGTTCGAGCAGACGTTTGGATCACCGACGGAGCCGCAACTGCGCGGCTGGCCGGCGATTCAATCCGGCCGGCACGTGCTGATTT
>JBKPGQ010000171.1:0-3149 GCA_046729455.1 Verrucomicrobiota bacterium | reverse complement strand
CGGGTTTTGCCTGTGGAAGGGTTTCTTCCAGAATTCTATTCATAGCTTTGGTTTCCTGATGAGTTTTTCGGCACCCGGCGCAATCGAGCAGATGCGCGTGAAGCGCGCTCTGTTCGCTGTCGGAAAGCTCGCCGTGCAGATCGGCGGCCAGCCAAGCGTCGATTTCGTTGTGGATGGTTGCCATGGTTAGTCCATTGACGCGAGGGCCGGTCGAAGTTGCTTACGCATCGATGCCAGAGCGCGGCCAAGAATTCCGCGTAGCGCACCGTTGGTCAGACCCAGGGTGTTTTCGATCGTGCGATAATCCATTTCTTCGAAGTAGCGCAGTGTGACCGCGGCCCTATGGAGTTCCGGCAATGCTGCGAGTGCGGAATTCAACCGTTGATCTAAAGGACTCGTGTTCGCCGCCTCTGGTTCGATCGGTTCGGTCAGTTGTTCCGGTAAAGCAACAGTGCGGCGTTTGCGAAAAACGTCGTGCGCTTTGTGTCGCGCAATGGTTGCGAGCCAGGAAGGAAATTTTTCCGGATCGCGGACCCGCCAGCGCGTCTTCCATGCTTTGATTAGCGAGTCCTGTACGACGTCCTCCGCTTCTTCGCGGCTTTGGAGAATGCCGTAAGCGATGGCGAAGAGCGTGCGGCTATGGGAGCGAATGATCATTTCAAATGCCTCTCGATCGCCGTGAATGGCTGCCCGGTACTGTTCGCGTTCACTGGGATCCATTGGGTCGATCTAAAGCCTAGACGTTCAACGGCGCGGATCCGCGCGAAATTTTTTCAGGAATTTTCAAGGTGGATCGGCTCTCCGAAGATGATGGGAAGACCACTCGCCGAAGGCGCAAATACTAGGCGGCAAAGCCGCAATACTTACCAACGCATTGAGGACAACGCGTTCTACCTAGAAAATGAGGACCGTATTGCCGACGCTGACGAGGTCTTTCACCCGCGCGGCGTCCCAGTTCGCCAAGCGAATGCAGCCATGACTGGCGGCGCGTCCGATTGTCTCGGGATTGTTCGTGCCGTGAATGCCGATACCAGGCTTGTTCAAGCCAATCCAGAGAACGCCGACGAGATTGTTCGGGCCTGGCGGCAGGTTGTAATAGTTTTCGGTGCGCACACCGTAATTGAGCATTCCTTCATCGTAGCGAAACCACGGCCAGACGTTTGCGCCGAGAATCTTCCAGGTGCCTACCGGCGCTGGCAACGTTTTCGATCCAGGCGTAATCGGAAAAACACAGACCAGTTGATCCTGGTCGAAGACCTCGAGAAGATGTTCGTGAGTATCCACAAAGATCTTACGAGAAGCGAATGCCGGATTTTCAGGGACTTTCCCCTCGGTGAATTTCTCAATCTCAAAGGGCAATACATTCGGCACCTTTAAAGTTTCGCCCGGCTGAAAATGCTCCCAGTTCTTTCCGGGATTAAGTTTTTGAATGAACGACTCAGCGGAATGATAACGCTCGGCGACGAACTCGAGAAAGGACGAATAAGGCAGCCATTTTAGTTTGGCCTGCTCGGCACGACTGCTCGGCACATTGCCCACGAACTTCAGATCTTCATCCCTGATCGTGTAAGTTGTGTAAGGCACGGGAACTTGATCGAGCATCCATTGATCGACCGCGCCAGTCTTTGGCATGGCGTGTGCATGCTTGTATGAGATGAGCGCTTTGCGGAAGAATTCGCCCATTCTTCCGTCGATTTTTCCAGGTCCAAAATCACTGTTGTCCAAAAAAATTTGCAACCGCGTGGCGGTCTCCTCGTCGTAATTCGGCAACGCGACGGGATAGACGCGGGGCGGCGGCGTGGTTTTCTCCTGCGCCAGTGCGGACATTATGATTGCGACAATTACGAAAATGCAAAAAACGAACTTCATTGGCGGAAGTTATGCGCTGCGAATCCGACGGCGCAAACGCGATCTTGCTTTGCTATCGCGCCACCGCGGCTGCCTGATCAGACACCGTCTCGGTCTCCCTGGTGGCAGCCCATTCGTCCTCGCGTTGCCGCAATAAGCACCAATGCTAATGCGCCTGCGGCTATCGTTAGATTCAAGTAGCTTCCGAGCACGATGGGAGAGGGAAAGAGTTGAACCAGGGCAACGGCGTAAAAAGTGTTCCAGGAAGCATGTACCAATATCGCCATAAAGACGCTGTTCCTCGTGTTATTAACGACCCAAACAATGACCAGTCGAAGACCCATCAGGGCCAAGGCAAATACGACGAAGTCGAGGACTGTGCCCCTCGGAGGTATATCCGTTACATCTTGAGATGGGATTAAGAATCCAGGCACGTGCCACAGAGTCCACAGGCTCCCGAGGATTAACCCTCCGATCAATGGACCATACAATCGTTGCAAGCGAGGCTGCGCGAAGCCGGTCCAGCCTGGTTCCTCGAAGAGTGGTCCTCCTATGAGAGCCATTGAGATGAAGGCACGCGGATAGTCCAGAAAGAATGGCCGGGCGGAAATGTCGAAGGACTCCGAGGCACCCGGCCGGATGAAAGTGGCAAGCACCATGGTTACTGGGAGCCCAACGAGAGCGAACACGTACCATCTAAGCCCAACGCGCCAGCACACCATTCGGCGCAGCAAGCGCGCTATGCCGGGCCGCCCTTCGGTAACCGCAGCCATGATGAATCCCGATAAGATTGGTCCGAGCAGGCCGGTAATGGCCAATAAGCGGACTACGTCGTCGCTCAGACTTATAACGCCGTAGTACATGAGGGGACCCGGCAGGAACATGAGCCAGGAGAAACCGAAGGCGATGAGGAAATAGGAGATCAAAGGATGACGAGCAGGCAAGCTGCTAAGAACGGAGGACGACTGTGCGGGCGCGATAGTCAACGTCGTAATCTCTCCTTAAAGGAATTAGTCCGTTTATAGGAAGGCATGCAAAGGTTCGAGTTTGATGATGCGTCGTCTTTTGTCATGCGAGCATCGATTTCCCGCGAAACGCAACATCGTATCAAGAATTGCAATACCGAAGCGATCCTCCATTGATTCACTTCGGGGCGTAGTCGAGTAAACATGCTCAGGTTCTATCATTTGAATCGGATTGCTTGCCATTTAGTACGCCAGTTCTAGTTTTGGCGCGGTGAAAAAGATCGAGGCAGTCATCAAGCCTTTTAAAACTGAGCCGGTGAAGGAAGCCCTGATAGC
>JBKPGQ010000170.1:0-1490 GCA_046729455.1 Verrucomicrobiota bacterium | reverse complement strand
GGTCTCGCCGCTGAAAAGCACGTTTATAAGCAAATCATCTACGCAGAACGTGGCACGATCCTGGATGCGAATAACGAAGTCCTCGCGCACAACATTCCTGTTCAAACAGTAGTGGCCGACGCCACGCATCTTAATAATCGGGAAGCAATCGTCGATGTCGTGAGCGAGGAACTTGTCCTTCCGCCCGCGCAGGTTGCGGAAAAGTTAAGCACCGACCGCCGCTACATCGTCATCAAGCGTGAAGTGCCCGAGGCGCAGGCAGGCGCGCTGCGTGAAAAACTTCGCGCCGCTAATCTGCGTGGAATTTATTTCGAGCACGACGCCACTCGCGTTTACCCAAACGGCTCGATGCTTTGCCATGTCATTGGCTTCACCGACTTCGACCATCACGGTATCCAGGGAGTTGAAGCGTCGATGGACGAATACCTTCATGGGCAGGATGGTTTTCGCTTCATCGAACACAACCGGGCCGGCCAGGAGATCGTGCCTTATCGCGGACAGGAGCGTCCGCCGCGCGACGGCTATCAGGTCCATCTGACTGTCGATCTTAGTTTGCAAAACATTGTTGAGAACGAGATCGACGCCGCGATGGAGGAATATTCTCCTCAAAAAGCCACGATTGTTTTGATGCGGCCGCAGACGGGCGAAATCCTCGCAATGGCCAATCGCCCGGATTTCGACCTAAACCTTCGCGCCGAGGCGAAGCCTGAAGAAATGAAAAACCGGGCCATCATCGACATGATGGAGCCGGGCTCCACCTTCAAGATTGTTGCCGCCGCCGCTGCTCTCAACGAACGCAAGCTCCGGCCCGATTCGACGGTCTTTTGCGAGAACGGTCTCTGGAATTTCGGCGGCTCGGCCCTGCACGATCATCGTGCATTTTCGTATCTGAGCGTGCGCGACATTCTCGTCAAATCGAGCAATATCGGCGCCGCCAAGCTCGCCCTGAGCGTGGGCGACCAAAGGTTCTATGAATATATACGCCGATTCGGTTTTGGCGAGCGGACCGGGATTGAGCTGCCGGGTGAAATCACTGGGGTCATTCGCCCTCCGAAAGCGTGGAGTAAAATTTCGATTACACGTATCCCTATGGGACACGAGGTCGGAGTCACACCGTTACAAATGACAGTGGCGATGGCGGTGATTGCTAATGGCGGCAAATTAGTTACGCCACGCATCATAAAATCGATCACCGCGCCGGAAGGGAAAACCGTCAGCTCACTTTCCCCTGTTGTGTTGCGTCAGGTAATTTCTCCTGAAACCGCCAGAGAAATCGGTGACGCGTTGCGTGGTGTAGTGAGCGATCGCGGCACGGCTGCCGCCGCTGCCGTTCCCGGTTTTACGATTGCGGGCAAAACCGGAACCGCACAGAAGGTCGATCCTCGAGGCGGATACGAGCAGGGGAAGTACGTTGTTTCATTCGCCGGCTATCTGCCGGCCGACCACCCCGAGTTTGTCGGTCTGGTGGTGCTCGATGACGCGCACACCAG
>JBKPGQ010000169.1:0-16595 GCA_046729455.1 Verrucomicrobiota bacterium | reverse complement strand
GCGCGCTCTCTCGAACCAGTTGCTAAGCCGAGTCCGCGACGCACAACAGCGCGTCGATCACGCGCACGAGACGTTGCAGCGTTCCCTGGCCCACAGGATCGACAGTTACAAACGCGGCCTTCTTCACATTACGCATGCGTTACAAGCACGCAGTCCGACGCGCGAGCTCGCCATGCGGCGCAATCGTCTCGCGGATTTGCGCCGGCGTCTGGTCGCTTCTCCGGCGCGATTGCTAGAGAATGCAAGGCACCGCTTCCAGCGCATCGAAGGAATGCTGCGCGTTTTAGGTCCGGACGCGACGCTGAGGCGAGGCTACAGCATCACAATGAACGAGCACGGAAAAATCATCCGGACGATCTCGGCAGTTCGGCCGAACATGAAGATTCGGACCCAAGTAAGCGACGGCGAATTCGGCTCAGAGATACGATAGAGGCACAGAAGCGATCATACGTTCCGTGGCATCGAGTCAATAGTGACTTCCGAGTCCGGGCTGTTCGCTTGATCCCGGGGTAAAAATTGGCCTTCTGTACACGGGAGTCTCAGGCAGCCCTCTTTGTTCAGTCTGCCTGGTGGTATCAATCACTGTCTCCGAATAGGGAGTATTGGCAGCGCAGCTACAAAGCAGTGCGGATAAGAGTAAACCGAGGAGCAGACGAACCTTCATCGTTTGAAACCTCATATAACCGTATAACCGATCACTTTTCCAGCTTAAATGCTAGTGTCGCCAGTGGCGGCAGATGAATGAGAATTGAATGTTCGCGACCCATCCAGGGAACATCCTCGGTCCGGACGCCGCCTAAATTTCCAACATTGCTGCCGCCGTACGTTTCGGCGTCTGTGTTGATAAGCTCACGATAGAAACCGGACTCGGGGACGCCCAGCCGGTAATCGTAGCGCACCACCGGTGTTGCGTTCACGATAAACGTCACAACGTCGCCATCGCGCGATTTTCTCAGGAATGAGACCACGCTGTTATCGGCATCGTGAAAATCGATCCAGTCAAATCCTTCGTAGGAATCGTCGAGCTGCCAAAGCGCCGGTTCGCTTTTGTAAATGTAATTCAAATGTTGCACCAACCGGCGCAAGCCATCGTGCGGAGGAAGGCTAACGAGTTGCCAGTCAAGGCTGGTGTCGTGGTTCCATTCGTTCCACTGGCCGAATTCGCCGCCCATGAAGACCAGCTTTTTTCCGGGATGCCCGTACATCCATGCGAGAAACATTCGGAGATTGGCGAATTGCCGCCATTCGTCGCCCGGCATTTTGGATAGCAACGAACGCTTGCCGTACACCACTTCATCGTGGCTAAGTACCAGGACGAAATTCTCCTGGAACGCGTAGAGCAACGAAAAGGTGATGTTACCGTGATGAAAACGGCGGAAAATCGGGTCGAGACTCATGTATTGCAGCAAATCGTGCATCCAGCCCATGTTCCATTTGAACCCGAACCCGAGCCCGCCGAGATAAGTCGGACGTGATACACCGGGCCACGCGGTTGATTCCTCCGCAATGGTCATGATTCCAGGGAAACGCTCGTAACAGACTTCGTTGAAACGTTTCAAGAAATAGATGGCGTCGAGGTTCTCGCGGCCACCGTAAACATTCGGGATCCACTGGCCGGGCTTCCGCGAATAATCGAGATAAAGCATCGAAGCCACAGCGTCCACGCGCAGCCCGTCGATGTGATATTTGTCGAGCCAGAATAGCGCGTTGCCGATCAGGAAATTGCGCACTTCGTTGCGGCCAAAATTGAAAATGAGCGTGCCCCAATCCTGGTGCTCGCCCTGGCGTGGATCCATATGCTCGTAAAGATCGGTGCCATCGAATTCAGCCAAGGCGTGGGCGTCCTTCGGAAAATGCGCAGGCACCCAATCCATGATCACGCCGATGCCGGCCTGATGACATTTGTCGATGAAATAACGGAACTCATCAGGTGTGCCGAACCGGCTGGTGGGCGCGTAATAATTCGTAACCTGATAGCCCCACGAACCTTCGAAGGGATGCTCGGCAACTGGTAACAACTCGATATGCGTGTAGCCCATCTCCAGCACGTACGGCAGCAACGTCTCAGCGAGTTCGAGATAACTGAGGTGACGGTTTCCCTCTTCATCTTTGCGACGCCACGAGCCCAAGTGCACTTCGTAAATGCTGATCGGACTTTTCGGCCAGTTGCGCGTCCGGCGCGATTCCATCCACGCGCCATCATTCCAGATGTAACGCTCCAGATCGTACACCAGGGACGCGGTCGATTTTCCGTGCTGATTGAAAAATGCCAACGGATCGCTCTTTAGAAGCAGTGCGCCAGTCTGAGTGCGGATCTCGAACTTGTAGTGCGCGCCTTGTTTGATCCCGGGCAAAAATAATTCCCACACGCCGCTGCCGACGAGTTTGCGCATGGGATTGACCCGGCCGTCCCAATCGTTGAAATCGCCAACCACACTGACACGTTGCGCGTTAGGCGCCCATACCGCGAAATAAACGCCACTGGCATCGCCGATGGTGCGCACGTGCGCTCCGAACTTGTCGTAAATTTTCCAGTGTTGTCCTTCTGCGAAAAGATGCAGATCGACTTCGCCCATGATCGGCCCGTACTGATAGGGATCACGTGTCAGGTAATGCGACCCGTCCCAGGCGGTAACTCGGAGCTGGTATGGAAGATCCCGCGTTGCGTCCCGGACAGCCGCGCAAAAAAAACCGTCCTGTTGAATTTTTTGCGCTGTAATCGGCTCTTCCGGATGTTGATCCAGCACGATCTCAATCTTGCGCGCATCGGGACGAAAGACACGGATCTCCAAATCGTCCCCAACCCGGTGCGGACCCAACACTCGAAAGGGATCGGAATGTTCCCCGCCGACGAAGCGGTTTACTTCGTCCGGCGGCAATCCAGCGATCTCGAAAGCTTTCATGGTTATTCGTTGAAGCGTTGAACCGTTAAAGCGCTAAATCCATTAGGTTCTCAATCGCTTCGACCCTTCATCGCATCGCGCTTCAATGTTCTTCTCCATCGCTTCAATCGGTCATCGTTTCAACGAATCGTTTTGATCGTGCTCTTCAACGCGATTTCAAAGCGCGCAACTCGCCCGTCATCCGCGATAAATAGAGGAAGGAGATATTCGCCATGGCAAAAGTTGTTAAAGTCATTGAACTGATGTCACAATCGCCAAAGAGCTGGGAGGATGCCGCACAGGGCGCAGTGGAAGAAGCCACGAAAACACTGCGAAACATTCGCTCGATTTACATCAAGGAGTTCACCGCTGAAGTGGACGAAGGCAAAATCACAAACTATCGCCTCAACGCCAAGGTCACTTTTGATCTCGAGCGCGGCTGATGCGGTGAAGCACGATTCGCAATTCGAGCGTCGGCGTAACGATTTTCGATTCTCGATTTACGCTCGTGAATTCGTAATTCGTGAATCGTGATTCGGCCTAACTCTTGATAATGCGCGTCGTCACTTCTTCGGTCGAAGCAGCGGGAAAAGGATCACGTCGCGGATCGAGTCTGCGCCGGTGAGCAGCATGGTGAGCCGATCGATTCCAATGCCGATCCCACCGGCGGGTGGCATGCCGTGTTCGAGTGCGAGCAGAAATTCCTCGTCGATCTTTTGCTTCTCTTCGCCCGCCTGTTCAAGCAACCGCTGGCGCTGCACGAGTGGATCATTCAACTCGCTGTAACCCGGCGCGATCTCCGCTCCGTTAATGATCAGTTCGAAAACATCGACCAGCGAGTTGTCCGCCGCGTTTTGTTTTGCCAGCGGCACCAACTCTTTTGGGCAGTGCGTGACAAACAGCGGGTCGATCGTCTTCTCTTCAATAAGTTTTTCAAACACATGCTGAGTCACTTCGAAATCGGCTAGTTGCGGCAGGATTTCCACCTTGAACTCGTTCACAGCGCGATCGCGGCGTTGCTCTGGCGATAACTCAAACCAATCTTCCCCGGCAACTTCCCGCAGGACATCGTGATAACGCGCGCAACTCCAGGGCCGTTTCAAATTGATCGTACGAACAATTTTCCCATCTGCATCTTGATGTTCGATTGTCAGTGAGCCACAGATTTTTTCGGCGAGAAAACAAATCAGTTCCTCCACCAGATTCGCCATCTTTTCCCAATCGGCATACGCCCAGTAGGCTTCGAGCATTGTGAATTCGGGATTATGTTTTCGGGAGATGCCTTCGTTGCGAAAGTTGCGATTAATTTCGAATACCTTGTTGAACCCGCCCACGAGCAAACGTTTCAAATAAAGCTCCAGCGCAATGCGCAGATAAAGATCGAGACCAAGCGCCTTGTGATGCGTTATAAACGGTTCGGCGGCCGCCCCCCCAGGAATTGTTTGCAAGATCGGCGTCTCGACTTCAACAAAGCCGCGCTCCTCCAAGAAGCGCCTGGTTTCGCGCACAATGGTGATGCGCTTTTCGAACACCGCGCGTGAACGCTCGTTCGTGATAAGATCCAGATAGCGTTGCCGGTACCGGGCTTCGATGTCCTGCAATCCATGCCATTTTTCAGGGAGCGGCCGCAACGCTTTCGCCAGCAATTGAAATGTGCGCACTTTCAATGTTGGTTCGCCGCTTTTGGTGACAAAACAGGTTCCCTCCACGCCAATGAAATCGCCAAGATCGAGTAACCCAAAAAGATCGACAAGGTCCGGCCCGACCTCTTTCGCGTGAATGTAGATTTGAATGCGCCCCGTCGCGTCGCGCAGATCGAGGAAATGACTTTTGCCCATGTCGCGATGCCCGGTAATGCGGCCGGCTGCGCGAAGGGTCTCGCCTTCTTTAAACTCTTCGCGCACCTCCGCGATCGATCGGGTTACCTCAAAGCCGCCGTCGAATGGCTCGACGCCTTTCGCACGAAGCGCGTCCAGTTTCTTGCGCCGTAGCGCGATTAACTCATTTTCTTCATCCATCGAAGGCGAATCTAGGCGTTGCGAACTTTGGCACTAAAGCCTCGCCTTGTTTCAAGTTGCACGTGCTTCAATCATCGTGGGGTGAGTCGGTTGATAAAGGCCAATCTCGCCTCCGCTCGGCAGCCGAACACTCGTGCTGATTCCCCACTCGGCTTCCACCGGATTCGCACAGGCCACACCCTTCCTTTTCAACAATTCGATTTCGCTGCTCAAATCGTCACACATCAGATAGAGAAGGCCTCCCAGCATGCGGTGTTCTGCATGCATCTGCACAAATTCGCCATCTCCCGGATGGACCGCCAGCTCGGAAGGCGGCAACGCAAATATCAACCAGCCGTCGCCGAGATCGATCGACGGGAATTCCAGCACGGTTTTGAAGAACGCACGATCGGCTTCAGGGTCCTTGCTGTAGAGAAGAAAATGCGCTCCGGCAATCATTGCGGCAGTATATTGACGTCGCGCGAAATGAACAGTCTCAATAACGCGGTTGATGTTGGAATATATTGGTTTGCCAATGAAAGACCGAAAATAGATAGTTTGCCTGGCGCGCCTTGGGATGTTCCAGCGGGCTGTCGCTATCGAAATGACTGCGAATTTACCAGAAACAACTTCGAAAATGGAGGGGCCGCTGGTGAAACAGTTCTCTGTTTTTCTTCCGAACAAGGTGGGGGCGATGCTGGATGTCGTGAAGCTGCTCAGCACTCAGAGCACTCACGCCGTGGCGCTGAGCGTATCGGAATCGACCGATTCTGCCATCGCCCGGATTATTGCGAGTGATCCGGCGCGCGTGGAGAAATTGTTCCGGGAAAAAAACGTGCCATTCGGCGTTTGTGAAGTCGTGGTCGTGGAAATTCGAGAAGTCGCCACACAACTGGTGAAACTGCTTGCCGCGCTGGTTATGGCAGAGGTGAATGTCCATTTCGCTTATCCCCTGCTCATCCGTCCGCGTGGCTTTGCCGCGATTGCTCTGCACGTGGACGATACGGAATGTGCGTCCACGGTGCTGATGGGCGAAGGATTCAAAATGCTGAGTCAGGATGATATTTCGCGCTAGCGCTGGTGATTCGTTACAAGGTTACGGCGTTGAAACTGAGATCGGATCAACGATTTAACGGTTTAAATGTCTAACGCGGCGGAAGCCCTAGTTGACAGCTTGGCGAGGGCGCGCTTACAGAGACGGGATTTATTGCTGGATGCGAACTCTTCTTTCACGGGCTACGCAGGTCGATCCGAGCTTTAACGTCGGGCTCGGCTTGGTTGTGATTATTGCGGTGGCGGAAATCCTCGCTGTCACCTCTTATTATGTCGGTCGGATCCGACCTGCGCGGACTCCGGCGCAGGCAGTCGTGACGACCGTCACCCGGCCCGCGGCTCCTCCTGTTTCAACCCCGGCAATGGCACCGCCGGCGACGAAGACGGCTCCCTCACCGGAAGCGGTGGCCCAGACGCCTCCTCCGTCTCTTATTGATCAACTGTTGCGAGAAGGCACCGAGCTGCGTGACCGTGGCGATACAACAAGCGCGCTTGCCCGATTCGAGGAAGCGTTGGACAGCGAACCCAGCAACGTCACCGTGCTCGAGGAAATAGCCAAGACGTATGATTCCATGCAGCTTTACGATAAGTCGAACGAAGTGTGGCGTAAGCTACACGATATGGGCCCTTCGGCTGGAGCAGCATATGAGTTGGCCGATCAGCGCCTGAAGCTGGGAGTGTCAACACCGGCCACAGCTGATGCTGGAATGGCAAGCGCCTCACTCGATGCTGCGTCACACAGGGACGTCGGCGGCAACCCGGAGGGCTCTGTAATGGGCATTACGGAGGTCAAAGCTGCTGAGACCCCCGATCCGGACGCCGAGACCAACCTCGCACTACGGATCGGTATAAAAAAACAGGCAGGCACAACGGTCGATCACACCAAAGTCAAGATCTTGGTGGAATTTTATGACACGGTTGGTGACAAGGATGTGAAGCTTACCGACGCAGATGTGAATTACGAATGGCTGACGCCAAAGCACGATTGGGCCGACGCGAATCCCGAGGTGCTGTCGGTCAGTTATCTCCGCCCGAAGACAGGGGTCGGCTCACCGGAGTCATCGCTTTCTGAAGCGGCGGCGGCGGTCCGACCCGGGCAAAAAGGTAAAGCCAAGAGTTCCGCCGCAGATAGCGGAAAGCGAAAATATCTCGGATACAGAGTCCGAATTTATTACGACGACAAATTGCAGGCCGTTCAGGCCGAACCTTCACGGCTTCTACAGCTTTTTCCTGCAGCGGAGAACAGCTCGGCACCATGAACGCCGCGAGAACGAAGGTTACAAGCGTTACAGAGTTAAAAAGGGGACTGGCTGAAAAGAGTGGCGATGCGTAAACATTGTAACTTTTTGAACTCTTTTAACGTTTTAACCAACTGCGTCATTCGGGTCTCATCATTCAGCAATGTGATCAGGCGAATTTTGGCGATCACGTGCCTTCTCCTTTTCGCCGCCGGAGCCGAAGCGCAAATCCAGGTCGACCTGAAGTTCAAGCGGTTGCAGTACATCGCCTACGAACCAGTGGTGGGGACACTTAGCATCACCAATCTGGCGGGACGCGACATCGACCTTCACGATGCCGACGGGCAATCATGGCTTGGGTTTGAGATAACTGGAAACGAAGGTCAGCCCGTCGCGCCGATGAGCGCCGAAAGCGGCCAGCCGTCCCTGAAGGTCGGAGCCGGGCAGAGAGTCACGCATCAGATCAATCTGACTCCGCTTTATCCCGTCCACGATTTCGGTACTTATCATGTGCGAACGAATGTTTATTTTGCCGATCTCGGAAAGTTCTTTTATTCCCCAACGCGAGTTTTTGAAGTAACCGATGCGCGACCAATCTGGCAGCAAACAGTCGGCATTCCTGATGGCGTTGCCGCGGCTGGCAACGTGCGCACGTACTCGCTTCTCACCAACCGCTTTCCGGATCATACTTCTTTGTACGTGCGTGTGCAGGACAAGGACACTGGAACTGTGTATGCTACTTATTCGTTAGGCCGGGCCATCGCCTTTGAAGAACCCCAGGCGGAGATCGATCACGCGAATCAATTGCATGTTCTGCACTGCTCCGCCCCGCGCGCCTGGGCGTACTCGCGCGTCGGCTTGAATGGCGAACTGCTGGCACACTCCTCCTTCATGGAAACCAAAACCCGGCCGCGTCTCGTCCGTGCAACAAACGGCGACGTAGCCGTGCGCGGGGGCATGCTCGAATCGCCGGCCTCGCAAAGCTCGCGGCCCACTGCACCAAAACTATCGGCTCGACCTCCTGAACTGCCGAAGGACGATTAGTGATGCCAACAACTCTCTACCGACTCCATTTGTTTTCCGCGAGTGTGCTAATCGCATTTCTGCAGTGCACGACTTTTTCCACGGCTCAGGCGAAGCGCGCTTCTCAAAACAGCGGATCGACCATTACTGTAGTGATCGATGCAGGTCATGGCGGTTATGACCGCGGCGGAATTCCAGGCCAAAGGGTTGCGGAGAAGGAGATGACCCTTGACGTCGCGCAACGGTTGAAAAAGACGCTGGCAGCAAGCGGGTATCGAGTCGTGATGACCCGTGACAGCGACGTTTTCGTGCCACTCGGAACACGCGTTGCAATTGCGAACTCTTATGCCAACGCGATTTTCGTCTCCATTCATTTCAACTCCGCCAAGCGTTCCGGCGCGGGTGGAATCGAAACATACTTTTACAGCCGCGAGAGCCTCCCGCTGGCTTCTGCTATCCACTACTATGTAGCGGGCGGGGCGCCTTCCTCAAATCGCAATGTGCGACGCCGAGGTTACTATGTCCTGCGGAAGGCGAACGTTCGGGCAGTGCTGGTGGAATGCGGCTTCCTAACCAACCCAACTGAAGCTGCGTACGCCCAAACCGCTTCTTATCGTCAAAAGCTCGCAGAAGAAATTGCAACCGGCGTGCGCGGACGCAATTCCGTCGCGAGCGCATTAACGACGACGCGGGTGGCGACGAGCGAAAGCATTCCCCTGCAACCGTACATCGATCAAACCAAAGTGGCGAAATCCGATCGCCATCGATCCAAGCGTTCACACAAAAAGAGCGCGCGGCGGAAGAAAAAGTCATCGAAACCAGCCGGGTCAGAGGCAAAGGCGGCCTCAAAAGATCAGGAGGGATAATTGGACCTTCCAATCCTGACTTCGGCGCAGATGCGAGCGGCGGAAGAAGCTGCTTTCGCGCGGGGAGTAGAAGTTGAGGCCCTGATGGACAAGGCTGGCACCGGGGTTGCGCAAGTGGTCACCAGATTTTTCCGTAAGCCCGGCAGGTGCATTGTGTTTGCCGGGAAAGGTAACAACGCCGGCGATGCGCTGGTTGCTGCGGAACGTTTACGGCGCCTTGGATGGAAAATTGAGGTGCGGCTTGCTTTTCAGGAAGCTGATTGCAGCGGACTTATGCGTAAGAAACTCGAAAGCCTGCGCCGCAGACCGCCTGAGATTTTGGGTGCAACGCCAGCCCGCGGCGGGGGCACCGATCTTGGCGTCAGTCTTGTCGAATTCCTGGAAGAAGCTGCTGAGGAGTTGTCCGCCGCGCAGGAAGCACTTGCCGCGGAGGCATACGTGGGCACTGCGGCGCCACTAATAGTTCTCGATGGTTTGCTCGGGCTAGGTGCGAAGCCGCCGTTGCGCGATCCGATCCTCGCGGCCTGTCGTTCCATCAATCGTTTGCGCGGAAAGCGGGGCGCTTACGTGTTCGCTGTCGATCTCCCGACCGGTCTCGACGGCGAATCTGGGAAACTCGATCGCGACTGTGTCATTGCGGATTTTACGGTCACGATCGGATTCGCAAAACCGGGATTGCTGGCCGACGACGCATTGAACTTCGTGGGCAGGTTGGAAGTTGTGCATTTGGATGAACTGCGTGCTTCGGAAAAAAAAGCGAAAGATGTTGTTGCTGCGCTGCCAGCTTTTCATGAATTACTGCCGAGGCGCAAATTCAGCACGTACAAGAACCAATGTGGACGCGTTGGCGTTGTTGCCGGCTCCAGGGGATTCATCGGTGCAGCTTTGATGACCTCGCAGGGCGCCTTGCGTGCTGGCGCAGGGCTGGTCGAGATTTTTGTTCCAGGAGAAATTTACGAGATTGTCGCCGGCATCGCACCAATGGAATCGATGGTTAAACCGCTCAAGTCTTATCGCGATTTGCTCAAGGAAAAAGCCGACGTCTGGGCAGTGGGACCCGGTCTTGGAAAATCCCGCGCTGCCGAAATCCTGGAACTGATCGAAAAAGCGAAGCAGCCAATGGTCATTGATGCTGACGGTCTGAATATTTTGGCGGAAAAAACTTCGACTCTCAGACATTGCAACGGCAAACGATTGCTCACACCGCATCCGGGCGAGATGAAACGACTCTCGCCCGATGAAAAAGAGACGCGCGCCAAAACGGCGGCGAAATTCTGCAAGCGTTTTCCCGTAACACTTTTGTTGAAGGGTAGCCGAACGATCGTGGCGGAACGCGAGCGCCCGCTAAGCTATAACACGACCGGCAATCCGGGAATGGCCACAGGCGGAATGGGCGACATTCTTACCGGAGTCTGCGCTGGATTGGCGGGGCAAGGTTTGTCGCTTTACGACGCGGCGCGACTGGGCGCGTGGTTATGCGGCCGTGCCGCGGAAATCGCGATTTTTGATGGCAGCCAGAGCGAGCAATCGTTATTGCCGCGCAACGTCCTCGATTACCTGGGCGCCGCGTTTAACGAATTGCAGAGTTAAAAAGTTAAAAGAGTTACAAAGTTAAAACAGATTGCCTATCTAACCATTCGACGATTTTAACAATTTAACCTCCGCGAAGCGATGGATCTTCAAACTGAAAAAGCCGAGGAGTACGAGGCACCGAAGACAGAGACCGCCTGGAGCCAGGTGAAAAAAGCCCTTGGTCCGCTCGTTGTAGTCGGCGTGGTGATCGCAAAGTTTTTCGCAAAGCTGAAGTTTGTTCTGCTGCCGCTCCTGAAATTCTTTCCTATCCTGCTGAAATCCGGCGGCACCATGCTGTTGATGATCTGGGTGTATACCCAGATGTGGGGCTGGCAATTCGCGCTTGGATTTGTCCTGCTTTTGTTGGTGCACGAAACGGGCCATTTGCTCGTCGCTAAAAAGTTCGGACTCAAGGTCGGTGCGCCGGTCTTTATTCCGTTCATGGGCGCGTTCATCGCCCTGAAAGACGCGCCGCGCAATGCGTGGATGGAAGCATGCGTCGGTATCGGCGGCCCGATGCTGGGGAGTCTTGGCGCGTTGGTCTGCAACTTCCTGGGCGAAGTCTTCGCTGCCCCGCTTTTTATCGCGCTCGCTTGGTTTGGTTATTTTCTCAATCTATTTAACCTCACCCCGGTTGGAATGCTCGATGGCGGGCGGATCGTGACCGCACTCTCGCGATGGCTTTGGTTGCCCGGATTCGCCTTGCTGCTCTGGTTCGGATGGAAGTATCCAAATTTTATCATCTGGTTGATTGTGCTGTTGTCACTGCCGCGGATCTATTCGCTTTTCCGCAAACGAACCGAGGAAGAACAGCGTTACTTTGAAGTGACATCGTCCCAGCGCTGGACGATGTCGATATTATACTTCGGTCTGATTGCGATCCTGCTCTTCGGAATGCACGTAGCGCAGCAGGACCTAAACAAATACGGTGTGCGCTCTCACGGCCACGGACGAGATACGATCGTGCAGTAATCAAGGCGTTGTCGCTGCGAAGACTTTCTCAGGTTCGAGTCCGATTCTTTGGAGAATTGACCTGAAACGTTTGTCCGAACGAAGCGGCACAAATTCGGGAGCGATCCCAACACCGTGCAAGGATGACGAGCGTTGCTCGCAGGCGCGTTCAAGTTCGCGAATTGCGTCATCATGCGCGCCAAGCGTCACATGCACGTGTGCGATGGCATCACCGGGTCGATAGCCCCAACCCGTAATCGCTGCTTCAAGTGTTTGCAGCGCCTCCTTACGGCGGTTCATCCTAGCATAAGTGATCGCCAGACCAAATCCTGGCCTTCCAGTGAATTCTCGTGCCTTTTCGTAGAGCGCAATTGCATCGTCGAAGCGTCCCATCTCGCGATACAACGCCGCGAGTGCCGGCTCACCATAATGGGCAAATGTTGGATCAAGCTGGAGTGCGCGCTCTCCGGCCGTGGTTGCCTCGTCGTAGAGACCGAAATAACGGTAGAGCTCGCACGCGAAATTACTCACCCAAAGCGAGGCCGGATCGATTCTCGATGTGCGCTTTAAGTAGGTTAGTGCTTGGTCGCGATTGCCCCGGGCGGCGTTCAAGGCGGCGACAAAATAGTTGGATGGCGTCGAATTCGGATCAATTGCGACCGCGCGATTGAACTCCGCCTCCGCTCCATCAAGGTCCCAGTCGAGGATGCGTTTGGCCTCAGCGAGATATACGTGCGCTTCGGCCTCCTCGTCGTCGAGCTCCAACGCATGAACAGCGGCATCACGGACTTTCGGATACGCTTCGAGCGGCGGCACATAAGCATCGGCCAGCCACAGCCACGCTTTCGCGATTCCAGTCCACGCTCGACTAAACTTGGGGTCTTTCTCAAGCGCTTCCCGAAAAAATTCAAGGCTTTTACGTAACTCATCCTCGGTGCTCTTGTCCGAGTAAAAGAGACCCTGCAAGTACGCGTCATAAGCTTCGGTGTTATGTGGCGCAGGGGGCGCCGAAATATCGAGATTCAGTTTTAGCGCATCGACGATGGAATGGGTAATCTCATCTTGCAGCGCAAAAATCCCATGCATTTCGCGCTCGTACGTTTCCGACCAAAGGGTAAATCCGTCGCTTGCATCGATCAGTTCCGCCGTCACGCGGACCCGATTGCCATCACGCCGAACACTGCCTTCCAGCACGTGCCCAACGTTCAACTTGGACGCGATTTCTGCGAGCTCGGCTTGCTTGTCCTTGAACCAAAACGAAGAGCGCCGCGCGGCCACGCGCAGTCCATCAACCTTGGCCAGTGCTCCCAGAAGCTCCTCTGCAATGCCGTCGCTGAAGTAGTCGTGGTCCTTAGCCGGGCTCAAATCGTTGAAAGGCAAAACGGCAATCGATTTTTCGGCCGAACTCGGCGGCTCAGCGACTTCTGTCCTGATCTGCGGCTCCGCATCGCTTGTTCGGACTATCCCATGGCTCGTGAAGTCGTAGATCCACGCAAGGATCAGAGCGATTGGAAAGCCAAGCATGATCGCGACGATGGCGAGTCGCTCGCCCCAGTTGGGTATTTCAAACGGTGGAAAAACCTGAGTGACAACCTGGATGAGCAGCCAACCCACGATGGCGTAGGTAACCGCGACACTGTAAACTCTTCGTCGCTTTAGCTCGGCAAAAAACTTTTTTGGATTCACTGCTCGATCGGCAGGTCAAGCCTCATATTTTGTCCGCGATTAGCAATCGACAAGTTCGGAGTTCAATTGAAACGTCCGAGCGCTGGAAAGTCACTTCGCTGGTTGTCCGAGTAATTTCTGAAAACGCGGATCGCTTCGAATCGGGTCCCACTCCCAGCGATGTTTCAGATCGTTAATGGTGATGCTGTAATCGACGCTGTCCACTGCGCCCGGCGTTTTGAGCAATCGCTGGAGGAGCGGAAACGCCAGATCCTTTTCACCGACGCGAGCATAAATCAACGCGAGGTAGCAATTCACAATCACGCCGTCAACGGCGTCTTTAGATTCCGGCTTCAGTTCGACCGCTCGGCGGCCCTCCCGGATCGCGTCCTCTTTACGCCCCATAAACGCGTAGAGCCAGCCCAGGTTAGCATGCCGAATAGCGCTAGAAGGCGCCTCTTTGACGGCGTCTTCAAAAACAGGTTGCGCCTCTTGAAAATATTTTTGCGCTGCCACGATATCACCTTGCGCCAAGGCGATGCAGCCCTCAAAGAAAGCCCGCGGCGTTGACGCCTCCCCCGTGTATGAAAGTTCTTTGGCAGTCGACGCGTCGATTGCGTGTCTGGCTGCCGCGTAATCTCGATCCAGCATTGCGACGTCCCATCGCACCGAGGTCACGCTGCCATCAGGATCGACACCGGGAGGCACCTGGTTCAACAAGGACTTCAATAAACCGCTGTCTCCTTTCCACCAAAACTCGACATAGCCTCTTTGAATTTTCGCAATGATGGATGCGGGCGCCATTGCGCGCAGCTGCTCCACCCACCGCGCAGCTTCCGGCCAACGACGCATCGCTGTGTTTGTAAAGATAAGCTCGCGGACAGTATTTGGATTTTGCGGATCTAGCTTCGCAACCTGCTCGTACTCCTCGAGCGATTCTTTCCACTCACCCTGCCGGCGTTTTATCGCCGCAATTAAGCGAGCGATATCTCCGTCGCTTGGCGACAAACGAGCAGCGATATCGAATTGTTCAAGCGCGCGGTCGTAATCCTGATCCATCCAGTAGTTGCATTGACCAAGGGCAAGATGCGCTTCTGCCAGGTTGGGTTGGAGACGCAGAGCAATTTGCGCTTCGGTGCGAGCCTTGGTTTTCCAATCCTCAGTCGGCTCGTAATAATGGAAAATCTCGGCACAAACAGACGCAAGCCGCGCGTGGGCAAGCGCAAAGTCCGGGTCGAGCGCAATCGCCTGCGTGTAAAGTTGCTCCGCGGCTTTGTAATCCTCCAGCAGTGTGTCGGGGTTTCGCGAAAGTTGATTCGCTCGTAAATAAAACACATATGCATCCGGATTCTGCGTGGGCTTGGCTGTGACTCGCGCTTGCTCGTCCGTGCTCAACGTAGCGCGCAGAGCATCGGCGATTTCGCTTGCCAACTCGCCTTGTAATCCCAGCGAGTCAGCCAGGGTGCGGTCGTAACGGTTCGCCCAGATCTGCCGGGCACTCTGCGCATCGATCAATTGCACATTGACCACTACCCGGTCACCTTCCCGCCGCACACTACCCTCGAGGACGTTTGCCACGCCAAGCGCTTTGCCGATCTGGCGAAGGTTCTGCTCTGCGGCGTCGCGAAACTTCATCACAGACGAACGGCTAATGACCCTGAGATCTTTGATCTTGGCCAGACTGGTGAGGATGTCGTCCTGAACGCCGTCTGCGAAAAATGCATTCTCTTTGTCCGGGCTGAAATTTTGGAACGGCAATACCGCAATAGTTTTCTCCGGCACTATCGATGTTACTCCCGCTTGTTTGAAATAGAGCCAAACGCCAAAGCTGGCGACGGCGATCAATAGAGCGGCGGCCGCGATCAACACATACTTGCGTGGAGGGACCGATGACCCATCTGCTGACTGCCCAGCTTGCTCCGATTGCCATTGTTTAACCTTCTCCGGCAATTGCGCGTTCCCAAATTCATCCGTGTAGAGATTTACGATGAAGATGGGGACACCGTGCTTTACGGCGCATTCGCCTAGATCATGTAGATGTGCGCGCCACTGCCGAGAGTGCGCCAAATCTTCGGCCACGCGCTTGGATAGGAGGATGTGGCCTGCATCGCCGCAATCCATCACCCGTTGTGCAACATTAATTCCTGCTCCTGCAACATTTGCTCGATCATTTACATCCCGAACTTCATTAACCGGCCCGCTGTGAATCCCCATCCGAAGCTTCAACTGCGGATATTGCTGTAGGCTTTTACTGATCTCGATCGCGCATCGCACCGGCGCCTCAGGACTGTTGAAAAAAACCAGCGCCATTCCATCACCAACGGGAAGACGAATCAGTTTATCTGCCGCCTCCGCAGCGCGAACTTGCTCGGTGTTTCGGACAATTTGCGTCAGTTGTTCCTGAACCTCACGCTGTTCGTCCAGCAACAATTTCGAGTAACCCACCACATCCATGAAGAGGACGTGACCGATTTCCAACCGAGTACCCGACCCAGAATCAGCAGACATATAAGAGATTCACGGCATCCTAGTCTCGATCTTATCATTGGCTCGGCACGGCGAGTCAAATTGTAGTGGCGCCTTCGGCGGTACACATGAGACTGCCATTTCTCCATTCAGACTCGCTCACTCTGGAAACGTCTTGATGCAAAAGCGGTCACATAATTAAGATCGACACAATATCGAAAGCCCGAAGCATGATAACACGCCGTCAGTCGTTGAAGCGCTTGCTAGGTGTTGCCGCGGCGACAATTACGGCGCCCATGGTCAATCGGGGATGGTTTCAACTCTTCGCGGAACGCACGACCAAATACTCTGACCGTGCCCTCGATCTGGTTCACCGCAGCACCGTAGTGGACATGCTTAACCCATTCACGCTGCTTGGAGTGCTGGCACCCTTCAAGGGAGACAAACGCCCGACCTGGTTCACGAATCCTGAGACGTTTACTGCCAACGATCTTCAGCGCTTCAAAAATTCCAGAATCGACGTGATGCATGTCGGCGTGGGAACGGTCGGACCAAATGCGTACGACCAGGTGATGTGGTTTCTCGGTCTGTGGAATGGATTCATTGCGCATCACGGAGAGCACCTCATGCGCGTGGATGACGCGGAAGGGATCGACGCTGCGAAGAGCTCAGGCAAAATCGGAATTATTCTGGGGCTACAAAACTCCGAGCATTTTCGGACTCCGGACGACGTCGATCGTTTCTATCAACTTGGGCAGCGTGTGTCGCTGCTCACTTACAACAGCCGCAACCTAATCGGCAACGGGAGCACGGAGCGGCACGATGACGGCATCAGTGATTTCGGCGTTACGATCATTGAACGCATGAATAAGCTGCGAATGG
>JBKPGQ010000168.1:0-1040 GCA_046729455.1 Verrucomicrobiota bacterium | reverse complement strand
GATCGCGCGATCGGCCAGCAGGAAATCCGGTTTGCAGCGGAATTTTTTAATGCAGGAAAAAATGTAATCCCAGCGGCCGCAGTTGAGCCCGGCAGAATGCTCGCGCAGCTCGTAAAGAATCTCGTCCATCTCGAATGCGGCCGGAATGGTCTCGATTAGGGCCGTCGCGCGGATCGTGCCTTGTTGAATGCCAAACTCGTCCTGCGCCAACTTGAAGGCGTCGTTCCAAATGCGCGCTTCGAGGTGGCTCTCCATTTTCGGCAGGTAAAAATACGGGCCGCTCCCGCGCGCGATCAGTTCCTTGGCGTTGTGAAAAAAGAAGAGACCGAAATCGAAGAATGCGCCGGCGACCGGCTCGTCATCGACGAGCAGATGCTTTTCGTCCAGGTGCCAGCCACGCGGCCTAACGAATAAGACGGCGGTGCGTTCGGTTAGTCGATATTCTTTTCCCGCCGGATTCGTGAACGTGATCGTGCGCCGAATGGCATCGCGCAAATTGATCTGGCCTTCCATCATGTTGGCCCAGGTCGGCGCGTTAGCGTCTTCGAAGTCAGCCATGAAAACTTTCGCGCCGGAATTGAGCGCGTTGATCACCATTTTACGATCAGTCGGCCCGGTAATTTCCACCCGGCGATCCTGCAAATCGCGCGGAATCGGCGCGCAGTTCCAATCGCCTTCGCGAATGTGTTTAGTTTCGGTTAGGAAATCCAGCGGCTCGCCACGGTCGAATGCCTCCTGTCGATCTTGTCGGCGTTGGAGACATTCGTGGCGGCGCGATTCAAACGCGCGATGCAATTTCGCGACAAACGACAACGCGTCCGGCGTGAGAATTTGGTCGTAACCCGTTGCGATTGCGCCAGTGATTTTCACCCCGCCAGGAAGATCGCGGACTGATGATTGCGCCATAATCAAAAGTTGGAGGTTCTTAGACGTGTGTAACAGGGCTTACGATCGATTTGAAATCCAAAATTTGGGTCGCCCGTTTCGAAATCGGCAACAAGACGGCAATGGAAATAATTTTGCATGGCATAGCATCCATC
>JBKPGQ010000167.1:0-3308 GCA_046729455.1 Verrucomicrobiota bacterium | reverse complement strand
ATCTACGTCTTCGCTATCATCCGTGTGCACCGCGATCAGGTAATTCCCTTTTTTCAACTTCTCGTCATACCGCTTTGCCTCGATCTCCGGAATGCCGAGACCGATCAAACCACCGACGACACCGCCGGTCGCTGCTCCCACGGCCGCGCCACTAAGCGCCGCCATAATTGGACCCGCAGCGATAAAGGCACCGACACCAGGAATTGCCAACGTGCCAATTCCTGCCAGCAACCCGACCACGCCGCCGGTAGCGCCGCCGGTAACTGCACCGGTCGTTGCGCCCTCCGGGGCTTTTGTCGCTTTAACGTGACCAACGTCACGTGTGCCGCCCGTGTCAGGCATAAGCACTGAAATTTCCGAGGTTGCGAAGCCTTGACCTTGGAGCTGCTGGACAATTCGTTCAGCCTGGCCGTGTGTAGTTGCGATACCGAATACTGATTTAGACATAATGATTTTCTTTCGTTTGTATGTGGTTGTTTGTTAGTTCGATCCTTTGACGTCGAGTTGATTGTCGATCTTGGCGCCGCCAGCCGCTGATTTTGCAAGCTGATCGATTTTTGCTTTTTCTTGTGCAGTCTTAACGGGTCCACGGAGTGTAACCTGGCCGTTGGCGGTAATGACTTTGATGTTCTTCGCAGTCGTTGAAAGCTCGTCGTCTTTCATAAGCGCCTGCCGGATAGCCTGCGTGGTTTTTAAATCCGCAGAACTGTTTGACTGGTCGCCAGAAGTCTTGGTTTCACCGGAGCGATCACGCTCGTTTGTTGCTGTGTTGTCGGGGTTCGTCTTCTCATTGCCAGCCAACGCCGTTAGGCTAAATGCACTGAGACAAGTTAAAGCTAGTATAATTCCTTTCATGAGTCCTTTCGTTTTGGTTTGCGTGCCGGTATTACTGATCGCAAACAGCCCGCCCACCGGTTTTAGTTATTTAGCCGCGACGTTGATCGCGGATTTGGCCAACCTGGTTAACTTTTTGTCTGTATCTGCTTCTTCGGTCAAGGTAGTCTGAAGTAACTGGGCACCGTCCCGATCCTCCAGTAACTCGGCGTATGTCCGAGCGCAGCCATAACCAGCCATCTCATAATGCTCAACGCGCTGCGCCGCAGCAATTAGCCCGGCATCGCGCACTTCTTCTTCAGCATCTTCTTCGATCATTTCCTCTCCCTCTTTAAGAAGACCCTCCATGCCCTCACACTTAGGGCCCCGGGTCGACTCATCATGGCTCGCTAAAATCTTTTCAAGACGCGCCACGTGTTCCTTCGTCTGCTCGAAATGTTCTTCGAATCCTGCCGCAAGCTGTTTATTGGTAGCGGCTTTAACCATTTTCGGCAGCGCTTTGATAATCTGCTTCTCCGCACTGTAGAGGTCTTTGAGCTCGTGAATGTATAGATCTTTGAGTGTTTCTAGTTTCATATGTGTGGTTCAAAATCGTTGGTCTTGTTGGACCTGGTCTTCTTTTTATAAAGCAGTTCGTTCCTTAAATCTTTATGTGCAGCCCCGCAGTAGAAAGATGAGGAGCAAAATCGGAATCGGTATTCCGAGAAGCCAAAGTAAAATGTACCCAGTCGCCCCCGCTTCTTTTATTTTATTAGTTAAACGCATCTTAGCTATCCTTTCGTGAAGTTATTGATTCAGAACTCTCCGTGTTCATAGGAACCTGCTTTGATTGTGAGATCGCGCAATCGGGTCGGCGGCTGATTGCCTAATGAGATATAATCCTATGCCACATGATGATTACCTTAGGATGCGCGCTGTTCCGGCGAGGGAAACGCTGTTACGGTTGTGTTAAACAACACAAGCCCGCTGCGCTCTTCCCAAACTATGCTCGCGGTAGTCGTGATGTTCATAAAGCAGTTCACTTTGTTGCTCGTCGAATCATGTTCCCGGGAATTACGCGCCGCCCTCGTGATTGGAAGCTTACGGGTGGCGCTTTGCATCTTTTGACGGCCACCGCGGAGAGCAGCCGCGTAATAGGTTACCCACTAGAAAATGAAATTCGAATCATGACACTACGTAAGATATGCATTTTATTATCGCTCCTCGCGGGGTTGTTAGTCCCGGTGAGTTGTAATCACGGCGTTGTTACAGGGTCGAAATTGACGCTAAGCAATTACGATCAAATCACCACCGGAATGACCAAGGCACAGGTGGAAAGAATTCTCGGGCCGCCCACTACAGTCGAAACGAAGGATATGATGATCTTCAAAAAAACAACTTACCGGTACGAAGATGGCAAGAAATTCGCTTTGCTCACATTCAAAAACGACGAGCTAAATAGTAAAGAAGGAAATCTTCAGCGCGAACCGTGATGGTCGACCGTCGTGCGCTATCGGCATTGGATCCTAGTTTCTTCAACCGTGGAACCTTCGGTATCGGCCCGGTTTTTCTGCAAACATGAACGGAGACAAAATGCGCTGGTTCCTTTTCATCCTAGGATCGTTAGCAACCTTCAGATTGAGCCATCTGTTTACGAAGGAGCGTGGTCCGTTTGCTGTTTTTGAGCGTCTTCGCAATGCAATGCCAGGTGGGCGCGGCTCAGCCAAGGAATGGCTCAGTTGTATCTTCTGCTTTTCTCTCTCTGCAAGCGCCTTGGTTTGCTCGATTCTCTGGCTGGGAGGAACGAATCTCAGCTGGGAGGAATGGATCCTGACTTGGCTCGGGTTTAGCGCTGTCACGCTGATAATAAATCACGCGCTTATGTTTCAAAAATGAAAGTATAAGAGCGCCAAGACTATAATAGACGACGCCCTGCCACTTTACCTATCCCCAAAGAAAGTCGATGCCAGAAAAAAACGTCGATCTGCACGGCAGCGCACCAGACAAACATAAGTTCGCGCTGCTTTTGATTGACGTCATCAATGATTTTGATTTTCCCGAGGCAGATCAATTGCTGAAACATGCACGACCAATGGCACGAACTCTGTTACGCTTAAAACGACGGGCGGAGAAAGCGGGCGTCCCGGTGATTTATGTGAACGACAACTTCGGCCGATGGAAATCCGACTTTCGGCGCACTGTCGACTACTGTGCACGACAAGGCCGTGGGCGCGACATCGTGAAACTACTGCGGCCGGAAGAAAACGATTATTTCGTTCTCAAACCAACGCATTCCGGATTCTTTTCCACAACCCTTGAGACCCTTCTCCGCTACTTGGAGACGCAAACTTTAATTCTCACCGGTATCGCCGGGAATTTTTGCGTGCTATTCACAGCAAACGATGCCTACATGCGCGACTTCAATTTGTTTGTGCCGCCGGATTGCACGGCCTCAAACACAAAGAAAGAAAATGACTCGGCGCTCGGGCTTATGA
>JBKPGQ010000166.1:0-3662 GCA_046729455.1 Verrucomicrobiota bacterium | reverse complement strand
GACCCAGATGATGGGCCAGGTGCTTGACGGCGCGTGACGTTAGGTGTCTGCATCTTGTTCGTGGCGCGCGGCTCCGATTATTTGTTGGTCGATATCAGCAATTCATACGCGAAACTTGCCTTTGCATCGACCAAGCGAGTTTCAGCTCCTACGCGGATCACTACCGGCGAGCTTTCAAGCAGCGTGGTCGCCCGATTTCTCCGAAAACGAAATGTGGGGAAGATAGTTGCCTCTTCGGTAGTGCCCGCGAAGAACTCCGTAATTTTGAAGACCGCAGGAAAAACGAATGTACTTTGGCTGGATTGGAAGCTAAAGCTGGGCGTCGAGATTGATTATCCCAGGCCGCAATCGATTGGCGCGGACCGGTTGGCAAACGCTGCTGCGGTCATAGCGCTGTACGGCTATCCCGCAGTCGTGGTGGATTTCGGCACGGCGGTGACCTTTGATATCGTCTCTGGACGCCGGGCTTACATTGGCGGTGTGATTGCGCCTGGCCTTGAAGCAATGACTAATTTTCTTCATCAGCGAACGGCGCTCTTGCCGAAGCTTTCATTGAAAGAGCCGCGACGCGCGATCGGTAAATCGACAATCCAGGCGATGCTGTCGGGGGCAGTGTTCGGCTATCGCGGATTGGTTCGCGAAATCCTCGCGCAAATTAGAGCGGAGCAGTTTCCGCGTAAGAAAGTTCACGTCGTAGCGACCGGTGGCTACGCGCGACTAATCGCGCATCGATTGCCGGAGATCGATGTCGTTCATCCGAACCTTACCCTGGAAGGATTGCGGATTGTGGCAAACCTAAATGACTGATTCACGACCGTGGAGGGTAGTCGCGCCTTATCATTCTTGCGTTTGATTTTTCCGAAGGGAGCTGAAAAATCGACTCACTGAAGCAACTTTCCACTTGTCAGACGCACTGAATAGGGTTTCAATCGCTACTTCATGAGAGTGTGGGGGATGGCGGCGGTCGCCGCGCTGGTGCTTAGGTTATTCGCCGCAGATTCGTTTGGCGCGGAAAATGTCGCCCCAACGAA
This sequence comes from Verrucomicrobiota bacterium, assembly GCA_046729455.1. Lineage (GTDB taxonomy): Bacteria > Verrucomicrobiota > Verrucomicrobiia > Chthoniobacterales > UBA10450 > Udaeobacter. The sequence goes on along the minus strand of JBKPGQ010000166.1, from coordinate 2,631 downwards.
GGCGGAGCTGGAGGAAATGTACAACGCTGCGTTTCGCGCGTTCGATTCTGGCAAATTTGCGGAAGCGCTAAAACAGCTTGATACCATCGATGCCCGCCAACCTGATCTTGCCGCGTCAAAAAACTTGCGCGGCGTGATCCTGATGCGCCAGGGCAACTACGATCAGGCGGAAGCGGCGCTGCAGGACGCTGCCCGCATCGATCCCAAGTTTTGGAACGCGCGCTTCAACCTGGCGGAAATCCCGTTTCTTAAGAAAGATTGGCCGGAAGCGCGGAATCGCTTCGAACAACTCCTTTCCAGTGGCGAATCCGATCTGGCAAAAGAAGCGTCGCAACTAATCCAATACAAAATCCTGCTCACGTACCTTCTGGAGGGGAAAGACAGCATGGTCGATTCTATTCAGGCCAAACTGGAGCTTTCGCCCGATACGCCGGCCGTTGATTATGTGAAGGCGGCCGTTGCGCTTAAACAAAAGAATCAAAAGGAAGCGAAAGATTGGATCAGTGCGGCAGAGAAGAATTTTCCTCCGCAACTGAATAAACTTTTCGTCGAATCACTTTACGAAGTCGGATGGCTGGAAAAGCCAGTCGGCCAAGCGCGGCCTTCGTTGCCGCTCATGACGGCCGCTGAGCGCTCGGAAAAGACGAAGGCAACCGCTCGTGCAAAGTTCGAGCAGGCGCAGCAGGCGCTGCGGCAGCGCGACCTCGCGACAGCTCTTAAACTGGTGGACGAAGCCGATCAGGCCGACCCGAATCAGGCGGCGACGATTAATTTACGCGGCGAGATTCTGATGCAGCAGGAGCAGTTCGACCAAGCCGAAGCGGCATTTAAGAAGTCAGCAAAGCTGGATCCGAAACTTCGCGAGGCACAATACAATCTGGCGCAAATTCCTTTTAAGAAGAAGGAATATGCGAAAGCGCGGGACCGTTTCGAGACGTTATACAAGCGCACACCTGGAGGCGACAAAAATCAGGCGGCAGAGCTCATCAAGTTCAAGATTTACATGACGCTTTTGCTCGAAGGAAAAGAGAGCCGCGCACACGCGATGATGGATGAGTTTCAATTTACAGGGGACACGCCCGCACTCTACTACGCTCAGGCGGCTTGGGAATTTCAACATAACAATGCAGAGAAGGCCGCGGATTGGACTGCTTCGGCGAATAAGATTTATTCGTCGGCACTGAACAGCGTTTTCGCTGACGCTTTCTACGACGTTGGTTGGATGCAGAGGCCGGCGGCTGCGACCATGCCGACACCTGCGTTTGACACAGCCCAGGCGGAGGGGAGTCCAGCAGTCGAGCCGAGTCCTATTCCAGACAAGGTTTTTGCTGCAAATAGCCAAAGTGACACCTCGAAGAGTGAAGGGCTGGCTTTGGGCTCAACGGTTAGCGCGCCAGGTGCTGGACTGGATATCGCCGGCACGGGAACAGCTGCGCAGACTTCCATCTCTGTATCGAATGAGTCGGCATCGGGAACGAGCGCGCAGCCTGAGCAGCCGGCGTCGGCATTGGCTTCAGGTGGCAGCGAGAACGCGGCTGCGGCGGCGCCCGCCGAGTCACCGCAGACATCGCCTGCTTCCAAGGAACAAAATGATCAAGCGGCTGTTGCCCAAACTAGCGCTTCCGCGAGTCCCGCCGTAGGAGTCCCGCCTGCCAAAGCCGCGCCGTCGGGCATTCTGGCGAGAGGCCGAATGTGGCTTGTCGGCGGACTACTTTTAGCGGCGTTACTGATACTCGCCTCGGTGATCGCGCCTTCCCTTCGCCGCCGTTATGCCTTCAATCTGCCAAGCTACTCGCGGGCACCTTCTCCCGCTGCGCCTGCTCTATTTAAGCCGAGAGGGGCGTCGGCATCGCCGCAAAAGAAGACTTTGCAGGGCAACGGCTTTGTCGGAGGGCCTCGCCAGGTCTCGCTGCAGTTAAAGGCTTCAAAACCAGCGTTACGACATAGTGCTGTTCCCGCGGGCAACTTGAGTGGTTTTGATCTGACCAAAGGCCTGAGAGCGAAGCCGTCGCGAGACTCGGCCGATCAGATGGAAGAACCAAATCGTGAGGTGTCGGTTATCGGATCAGAGACTGAACCCTACGTGGGGCCAGTGGTCGAACAGACGGCAGAGAACGGGGAGAGCTTGCATACGGATACTCTGGAGACGCCTGAAATGGCCGAGGTTTCAGCGATCAACGAATCGACCGAGGTCACAGCGGTGGCGCCGCAGGCGACTGCTGAGATTCCCGAAAGCGTTGAAGAAATCACCTGGCCCACACCTGAGGCAAGCAATATGTTTGACGGCGCGAAGGAACCCGCATCGTTTCCTGAGGAGCCTGCTGAGATCCCGCGAGATGAAGAAGTCGCATTGCCTGCCGTGACAACGTTGACAGAATTTCCCGTTGGATCGATCAGCCTGGAGCAGGCAGTCTTGGAGCAACCAGTGCCCGATCAAACAGTCGTTCCCACCCCAGTACTCGCAAGGGCTGCTACGTTGCCCTCTGATTCGCCAACGGCCGCTTCCGCAGAACCTGTATTTCCGCAAACAACAACACCCGCAATCATGCCTGAAACAACTCAAACCCCAACCGCTCCCGTAACTAAAGCCCCGGCCCCGCCGATGGCCAAACCGCAACAACCACCTGCCGC
>JBKPGQ010000165.1:0-4486 GCA_046729455.1 Verrucomicrobiota bacterium | reverse complement strand
GCGAAATCGTGTGCCGAGTGGATAACGCGACCAATCGGAAGCGGCACTCATCACTTTGCCACCGGAAAGGCGACAGCCAACCGCGTTGTGGCAGCCGCTTCCTTCACTGTGCGTGTAGGCAGTAGTCCGCACGTTTGGTATACGACGGGCGCCAAGATTTGATTTCGATTGCGTGGCACAGCCAACGATCAAACAAGTGCTAGCTGCTGCCACCGCAAGGTTAAGGCACTTCGGCATTGGCAATGTCCCTACCAGCCGAAGGGAACAAGGGCAAGCGATAATTTACAAAAATTCCCTAGGGCTGAGAGGGGCTCGCTTGCGCTAACTGACTCGTACAATGCGGACAACGAGTCGCCTTGATGGGGATCTTCATTGCACATGCCGGGCAGCTTTTTTCATCGGGTTTTTTCTCCGTCGGTCGCCGAAGTTTGTTGATGGCCCGGACCAAAAGAAAAACCGCCGCCGCGACGATTAAAAAGTTAATCACGAGGGTCATGAAGTTGCCGTAATTCCACGTGATAGCCCCGGCTTTCGCCGCGTCGGCCGGCGTATTGAAAACGACGGAACCATCCTTGGCTGCTCGCAGGATGAGGAACTTGTTAGAAAAATCCAGGCCGCCCGTGAGGAGACTGACTGGCGGCATGATTACATCTTTGACGAGTGAATTGACAATAGAACCAAACGCTGCCCCGATGATCACGCCCACGGCGAGATCAACCGCATTACCCTTGACGGCGAATTCCTGGAATTCCTTCCAGATCTTCTTCATACGACGATATTGACCAGCTTTCGCGGAACCACAATCACGTTACGGACCGTTTTACCTGCAATTCGATCCCGAATCTTCGGGTTCGAGAGCGCGGCGGTTTTCATTTGTTCGTCCGTTGCGAGACTCGGCATCTTCATTCGATCGCGCACCTTTCCATTGATCTGAAGAACTACTTCCACCTCGTCTTCGACCAGGAGCCGCTCGTCATAGGCGGGCCAGGATTGCCCCGTGATATCGCCGCGCACATCAGGAAACCTCGCATTCAACTTTTCCCATAGCTCGGAGGCGATGTGTGGCGCGAATGGACTGAGCAGAACCAGAAAGCTGCGCATCGATGCCAACGGAATTGTTTCGGCGCCGATGAATGCATTTACGAAAATCATCATCTGTGAAATTGCCGTGTTAAACGAGAAGGACTCGATGTCCTCAGTGACTTTCTTGATGGTTGCATGCGTTACCTTCTGTTGTGCCTTGCCTGGATCGATCTCTTCGATTTTTTTGGATAACTCCCAGTCGCCTCTCTGATTTTCAGTCATAAACAAACGCCAGACACGTGCAAGAAAACGCGACACCCCCTCCACGCCGCGCATGCTCCACGGTTTCATTTGCTCCAGGGGCCCCATAAACATCTCGTAACAACGAAAGGCGTCAGCGCCGTACTGGTTGATCACGTCGTCGGGGTTCACGATGTTGCCGCGCGATTTCGACATTTTTTGATTATCTTCACCCAGGATGATTCCTTGATTGACGAGCCGCTGGAACGGCTCCGGCTTCGAGACATAACCGAGATCGAACAACACCTTGTGCCAGAAACGGGCGTAAAGCAGGTGCAACACAGCGTGCTCGGTGCCGCCGACGTACAAATCGACCCCACCCGGTCTGTCGCCGTCCATCCAGTAGCGCTCTGCATCCTCGCCTACGAAGCGTTTGTCATTATGCGGATCGCAGAACCGCAGGTAGTACCAGCACGAGCCGGCCCATTGCGGCATGACGTTTGTTTCGCGCGTCGCTTTTTCAGAATAACGAATCCAATCTTTGGCTTTTGACAGCGGCGGCTCCCCGGTCCCGGTCGGCTTGTAATCTTCCAGCGGCGGCGGCACGACAGGCAGTTCGTCCTCACCTAACGAATGGTGATTGCCATCTTCCCAGATGATCGGGAATGGTTCACCCCAGTAACGCTGCCTCGAAAAAAGCCAGTCGCGCAATTTGTAATTGATCGCGCGTTTTCCCTGGCCACGTTCCTCCAGCCATGCCGTGATCTTTTTCTTTGCCTCCGCGCTCGTTAGGCCGTTGATGACTGGAGAATTGATGGCAGTGCCCTCGCCGGTGAATCCAAATGCCGGTTCATCTCCGGTTGGCTGAACGACAATCACAGTCGGCAGATCGAACCTTCTCGCGAATTCCAAGTCGCGTTCGTCGTGCGCGGGCACGCCGCCAATCGCGCCGGTCCCGTAACCAACCAGCACATAATCAGCGATCCAGATTGGAATCTTTTGGTCGGTCGCCGGATTAATCGCGTACGCGCCGGTGAATACGCCGGTTTTTTCTTTCGAGAGATCGGCGCGTTCGAGATCGCTTTTGCGCGCGGTCCGTTCGCGATATTCGCGCACTGCGGGCCATTGCTCCTCGGTGACAATGAGATCGACAAGCGAATGTTCCGGCGCGAGCACCAGGAACGTTCCGCCGTAAAGCGTGTCGGGACGTGTCGTAAAAACGCGGACTTTTTCGTCGCTTTTGTCGATCTTGAAATCGATCTCTGCGCCTTCGCTTTTGCCAATCCAGTTTCGCTGGAGCAATTTGATTCCTTCGGGCCAGTCGAGTCCCTCCAGCTCATTCAGTAGCCGCTCCGCATAGGCGGTGATTCGCAACATCCATTGGCGCATGGGTCGACGGACGACCGGAAAACCGCCAATCTCGCTTTTTCCGTCGACGACTTCCTCGTTTGCCAGAACGGTGCCGAGTTCCGGGCACCAGTTCACCGGCACGTCAGCGACATAAGCGAGTCGAACTTCATCCGGGTGTTTGCCCGAATAAGTCGAAATGGGCTCGGCTTTGTTTGTGGCCGGATTGAACCAGGAATTATAGATCTGGAGAAAAATCCACTGCGTCCACTTGTAATAACGTGGATCGGTCGTGTTGATCTCACGCTGCCAGTCGTAGGAAAACCCAATTCTCTTGAGCTGGTTCTTGAAGCTAGCCACATTTTCGCGCGTCGTGATTGCCGGGTGCTGGCCACTTTTGATCGCGTATTGCTCCGCAGGGAGACCGAACGCGTCCCAGCCCATGGGATGCAAGACATTGAATCCACGCATGCGCTTGTAACGCGCGATGATATCGGTGGCCGTATAACCTTCGGGATGGCCAACGTGCAGGCCTGCGCCGCTTGGGTAGGGAAACATGTCGAGGACGTAAAATTTTGACCTCGAGGGATCGAAACCTTTCTCACCGGGATTGGGCGCGTGAAAAAGCTGCTGCTCTTCCCAGATGGCCTGCCATTTTGGGTCGAACTCGTGGAATGGATACGGTTTGCGGCGCTCGTCCATGGTTTAACCACGAATGGACACGAACGAATATGAATTCACAAAAAATCTCTTCACGCTCATAACTTTCCATTATCCGTGGTCATCACTCTGGATTAGTCGTTAATCCTGAATCCTGTCAAACGCGCATGCAATTGATTGTGGCAACGCGCAACGCGCATAAAACGCGGGAGATTGCAAAAATTCTCGGATCAGCTTTGGCTGTTCAGGATCTCACCGCCCATCCCGAAATTCCCGAAATAGCAGAGAGTGGGGCGTCCTTCGGAGAAAATGCGAGGCTCAAAGCGATCGCGGTATCAAAAAAATTGCCCGGCTTGGTAATCGCGGACGATTCAGGACTGGAAGTCGAAGCTTTGGTGGGCACCCCGGGAATTCATTCGGCACGCTACGCAGGCGTGAACGCGAGCGACAAAGAAAAAATCGCCAAGTTACTTGGGCAACTTGCGAAAGCTGATGCGAAAAGCGATCGACGCCGCGCGCGATTTTGTTGTGTCCTGGCAGTTGCGCGCGAAGGCCAGGTCCTCGCGACGTTCGAAGGAGTTGTGGAAGGAAAAATCGCCGAACGATCGCGCGGCTTACACGGATTCGGCTACGATCCGATCTTTATTCCAGATGGATTCGAAGAAACCTTTGCCGAACTGTCCGAGGAACTGAAAAATAATATCAGTCACCGCGCCAAGGCGATTCGTAAATTGCAAGCTAAACTGCCGACGCTCTGCCGTGGAGTCTAGGGCTTCGGGGCTGGCGGCGGTGGTGGTGGTGGTGGTGCTCCGGGCTGCGCGGCGGGCGCGCCCGCTGCGCCTGCGGCCCTGATTTGATATCCGACCTTTGAGATCCCGACTGAACGAATCTTATCGAGAACAGCGATGACGTCGCCGTGCATGGCCATCAAGCTCGCGCTGATGGAAACTTTTATGTCCGGATTGCCCCGATGCAGCTCATAAAGGCGCGGGAGAACCTGATCATCTGGAACGAATTGGTTATCGAAGTAAACCGAGTTTCCCTCCTGTACCTTGATCGAGACGTAGTCCTTTACCTGGCTTGGCGGCGGAGCAACTGCAGCTGGCAGATTGACCCGGATACCCTTCATGTGTGTCTGGCTAAGACTGACCATCATGAAGCTGGCAAGCAAAAAGAACATGATGTCGATTAATGGGATGATCTCGATGCGGGCTCG
>JBKPGQ010000164.1:0-1228 GCA_046729455.1 Verrucomicrobiota bacterium | reverse complement strand
CGTGCTTGCCCAAGAGATCCGCGTATCGCTGGTCGCCCGGATGGAAAGCCATCGCAGTATCAGCCATGATTGTTTCCGGTCGCGTAGTTGCGACTTCCATGAAACGCCTAGGTTCCTCCACGATTTCATAGCGGACGAAGTAGAGGTTTCCATTCTGCGGCTTGGAAATGACTTCTTCATCCGACACCGCAGTCTGGGCAGCCGGATCCCAGTTGATCATGCGGCGACCGCGATAAATCAGCCCTTTCCGGTAAAGATCGACAAAAACTTTTTGGACAGCCGCAACGTAAGCGTCATCGAGCGTGTAGCGCTCGCGCGACCAGTCGCAGGAACAGCCTAACCGTTTAAGCTGTTCGATGATGATGCCGCCATGTTTATCCTGCCATTCGAGCACGCGACGTAAGAACTCTTCGCGGCCGAGATCATGCCGCGTTTTATTTTCCGTTCGCCGCAGATGTTTTTCGACTGCCGTTTGCGTACCGATTCCCGCATGATCCACGCCCGGCAGCCAAAGAACTTCAAAGCCCTGCATTCGCGCGCGCCGCGCAAGAATGTCCTGGATGGAGTTGTTGAGCACGTGGCCGAGCGTAAGCACGCCGGTAATGTTTGGCGGGGGCATCACAATAGAGAACGGCGGCTTCGACGAATTCGGATTCGCAACGAAATCGCGATTTTCCATCCACCGCTGATACCATTTCGGTTCAACCGACTTTGGATCGTATCTCTTGGGGAGCTCTGCCATCGCGATCAATCATCCAAAGCCGGGCCGCGTTTGCAAATGGCCGGCGCGCCCGGCGGTTGCGCCCTACCCGTGTGCTTGCATCGTGATGCCCTAACCGCCACCTTCCCGCTGCATGAGTGATTCACGCCCAATCGGCGTCTTCGATTCTGGTATCGGCGGCCTTACCGTAGTGAAGGCGCTCCGCGATTTGCTGCCAAACGAAAACATTTTCTACCTTGGAGACACGGCGCGTGTTCCTTATGGCCCGAAAAGCCCTGAAACCGTACAGCGCTACGCCGTGGAACTGGCGGGAATCTTGACGCGGAAAAACGCGAAGGCGCTGGTTGTCGCGTGTAATACGGTTTCATCAGTCGCGCTGCCGTTGCTGATAAAGAAATTTTCCGTGCCCGTGATCGGGGTAATTGAGCCGGGAGCGCGAGCTGCGTTGCAGGCGACACGCAACTGGCACATAGGAGTGATCGGAACCCGTGCGACGATTCGCAGCGG
>JBKPGQ010000163.1:0-2670 GCA_046729455.1 Verrucomicrobiota bacterium | reverse complement strand
CAATATCGGTCCCGCGGTCGCGGGATCGCCCTGAAATTCCCAGGCAAACACTGCAGCGTGGTTTTCATCGTCGCGTAGTGCTTCGCCTTCCGCTGTCTGATGTTCTTCGCGAAAATGCGCGCCACAGGATTCGTCGCGCTCCAGTGCGTCGATACACATCAGCTCGGCGAATTCCAGAAAATCCGCAACGCGTCCGGCGCGTTCCAGGGATTGGTTGAAGTCATCGCCATCCCCGGGCACTCGTACCTCGTGCCAGAATTGTTCTCGCAGTTCGGGAATTTTTTTGAGTGCCTCGCGCAATCCCTTTTCGTGACGCGACATTCCGCATTTGTCCCACAGTAGCAGGCCAAGCTCGCGATGGAACGAATCGACCGAACGAGTGCCATTGACGTTGAGGAGTTTTTCAATCCTGGCGCGAACGTTTTCCTCCACTTCTCGAAACTCCGCTGAATCCGGCGACGGCCGTTTTCCCATCTGGCCCGCCAAGTAGTTCGGCAGCGTGTTCGGCAAAACGAAATAACCATCGGCCAAGCCTTGCATGAGAGCGCTGGCACCAAGGCGGTTGGCGCCGTGATCGGAAAAGTTCGCTTCACCAATTACAAACAACCCGGGCACATTACTCATTAGGTCATAATCCACCCAGAGACCGCCCATCGTGTAGTGAACAGCCGGGTAGATCCGCATCGGCACTTTGTAGGCGTCTTCGCCGGTGATTTTTTCATAGACCTCAAACAAATTCCCGTAGCGCTCCCGGATTGTATGTTCTCCCAGCCGCTTGATTGCGTCGGCAAAATCGAGATAGACGCCCCGCCCGCCTGGACCAACGCCGCGGCCCTCGTCGCAAACTTCCTTTGCCGCGCGCGACGAAATATCGCGCGGCGAAAGATTGCCGTAGCTCGGGTATTTTCGCTCGAGATAATAATCGCGATCTGTTTCAGGGATTTCGCGCGGCGCCTTGTCGCGGTCCTCCTTGCGTTTCGGAACCCAGACGCGTCCATCGTTCCGCAGCGATTCGGACATGAGTGTGAGCTTCGATTGGTATTCGCCACCGACCGGGATGCAGGTGGGATGAATCTGCGTGAAGGCCGGATTCGCGAAGAGCGCGCCCCTTTTGTAAGCGCGATAGGTTGCCGTGACGTTGCATCCGCGCGCGTTGGTTGAAAGATAAAACACGTTTCCATATCCGCCCGTCGCGAGCACCACAGCATCCGCCGCGTGTCTCTCGATTTTTCCGGAACACAAATTGCGGGTGACGATTCCCTTGGTGTGTCCCTCGACAATCACAACGTCGAGCATCTCCGTCTGGGGAAACATCTGCACTGTGCCAACTGCGATTTGGCGGCAAAGCGCCTGATAACAGCCGAGCAGAAGCTGCTGACCGGTCTGTCCGCGTGCGTAAAAGGTCCGCGACACTTGCGCGCCGCCAAATGAGCGGTTGGCTAGCAGTCCGCCATATTCGCGGGCAAATGGTACGCCCTGCGCAACGCATTGGTCGATGATGTTATTGCTGATCTCAGCAAGGCGATACACGTTCGCTTCACGGGAACGAAAGTCGCCACCCTTGATCGTGTCGTGAAATAATCGGTAAACACTGTCGCCATCGTTTTGATAATTTTTCGCCGCGTTGATCCCGCCCTGGGCTGCAATCGAATGCGCGCGGCGGGCTGAATCCTGAAAGCAAAAACATTTCACTCGATAGCCCAGCTCACCGAGGGTCGCCGCAGCTGACCCGCCGGCCAGACCGCTTCCTACAACGATGATCTCGAATTTTCGCCGGTTGTTCGGACTAACTAATCGTGAGTGGTCGCGATGATTCCGCCATTTCTGGGCGAGCGGACCGGGTGGAACCTTGGCGTCGAAGCTTCCAATCATATATGTCCGCAAAACTCGAAATTCGAATCCCGAAATCCGAAACAAACATCAGAAGAGTCTGAAATTTTCGAAATTACTCTTACTCGCATTTGCGGAGAATGGCGCCAAAGATATTCATCAGCTCTTTTGCCTCAGCTGAGAGTTTCAGGCGTTCCTGTTCGAGTTCGCCATCGACATCAAGCAAGCGCAGCCAATAGCAAGTTTCCTTCGCTTCTCTGCGGCAAATCTTGATCTTCATCACAAAATCCCTCTTACCGATCGCTTCATTTGCTTCGATATAATTTGCGCCGATCGAACCGGAGGCACGAATAAACTGCTTTGCGTCCTCGATATTGCCGATGGTCCGACGCAGTCTTTTGACGAACGCGCGACTGTTCTCAGCAAACACTGCAGTCCGCTCTTCCAGGTCGTAGGGCTTTGCATTTTCGTTGTTAGCATTCACAGATTAGCTTGGTATTCGAATTTGTTTCGAGATTCGACATTCGATTTTCAGGTCCTTGTTTCGAGATTCGACATTCGGATTTCGGATTTTCCTCTCCTCATAACTGCTGGGCCGGTTTAACCCACCCGAGCAGGACAGCGATGGGGATCGACGTATAACCGATAAACATGAGCCATGCGAAGATTCGGCCGCCCAAGGCGAGGCGAGGCGCCAGTTTCTTATCATTCAATCCAAGCGATTGAAAAAAGCTGGATGATCCATGGCTTAAATGAAGCGTGAGCAAAAATAGACCGAGTACGTAAAAGCCGGACACATAATAATTCTGAAATCCGTACACCATCATGGAGTAAACGTCG
>JBKPGQ010000162.1:0-1973 GCA_046729455.1 Verrucomicrobiota bacterium | reverse complement strand
CACTTCGGCGAGCTTTCGTTCTTCCGAATTTATTCCGGGCAAATCACGACGGGTGGCGATTTGTTCAACGCCAACCGCAAAGTCACGGAACGCATCGGGCAGATTTTTCTGCTCAACGGCCACACGCGCGAGACGGTGTCGCGTCTCGGCGCGGGCGACATTGGCGCGACGGTGAAACTGAAGCAGACGCATACCGGCGACACGCTCTGCGCCCCGACTCATCCGGTGAAACTTTCCGTGCCGGAATATCCGCGCCCGAACATTCACGCCGCGCTGCAACCGAAGGCGAGGGGTGAAGAGGACAAAGTGGCCGCGGGGCTTGCGACATTGCACAACGAAGATCCGGCCTTCGTGTTCCGCGCCGATCCTGAGTTGCACCAGACGATCATTTCCGCGCAGGGCGAACTGCATCTCGAAGTGATCGCTGAGCGTCTTCGACGGCGGTTCCACCTTCATTTCGACCTCATCGAGCCGCGTGTGCCGTATCGCGAAACGATTCATGGCCGCGCCGAGCACAGGTATCGGCACAAGAAGCAAACCGGCGGCGCAGGGCAATTCGCCGAAGTCGCGCTCACGCTCGCGCCCGCGCCGCGCAACTCCGGCATCGCGTTCAGCGAATCACTTTCAGGCCAGTGCGTGGACCGCGTGTTCGTGCCGTCGGTCCAGCGCGGCATCGAGATCGCGTGCGCTGAAGGAATCCTCGCCGGCTGTCGCGTCGTGGACGTGGAGGCGAATTTTTACGACGGCCTGATGCATCCGGTGGACTCGAAGGACATCGCATTCCAGGTCGCGGGGTATTGGGCGTTTAAGGAAGCATTCATGAAAGCGCGGCCCTGTTTGCTCGAACCGATCAATTTGATCGAGGTGCGCATTCCAGAAGATTGCATAGGCAAAGTCGTGGGCGATCTTTCCAGCCGTCGCGGGAGAATTCTTGGCACGGATGTCGACGGACAATTTCAAATCGTCCGCGCCGACGTTCCCGCGATGGAACTCTACCGCTACGCAAGTGTCCTGCGATCGCTCACTGGCGGACGCGGCGTTCACTCCGAGCAATTCAGTCGCTACGAAGAAATGCCGCGCGAGATCGAGCAGCGCGTGATCGACGAAGCGAAAAAAGCGCGAGCAGGCCACAACAGCCCGGCGCGTTGAGCTAAATCTGACCCCGCTTGCCGGTCATGTCTCGACATCGGAATGCATATTCCTGTTTGTGTATAAGAAGCGCGTTGCTGTAACGTTCCCGCCGTTGTCATGGACCCGGCTACGTTTTTTACCAGTGCGAGCCGCACAGGCACTAACCGAGCATTCGCTATACTTGTTCTTTGTTTCACGTTTGTCGCGTCAATGAGTGCACAACAATCTCCGGCAGAACGGGTGGCTGAAATTCAGGCTGCTTTGCGCGACGCCAAAGTGGACGGCTGGCTCTTTTATGATTTTCGGCACAGCGATCCGCTCGCTTATCGGATTTTGAAGCTGGACGAAAATATGCTGGCCTCACGCCGCTGGTTCTACTACATCCCGGCCTCGGGCGAGCCGGTCAAAATTGTCCAGTCGATCGAGCAGTTCAAACTCGACTCGCTTCCCGGGAGGAAATTTGTCTTTCGCGGCTGGCAAGAATTGCACGAGAGGCTGCGGGAAGTGCTGGGCGCGACGGGAAAGGGATCGAAGAAACGCATCGCCATGCAGTATTCGCCGATGAACGATATTCCATACATCTCACGCGTGGATGCCGGAACGATCGAGCTCGTCCGCTCGTTCGGAGTTGAACCGGTCACGAGCGCGGAACTGGTACAACGGTTCGAAGCCGTATTTTCTCCGGCTCAGCACCAGATGCATGTGGAAGCTTCCGACAAAATGCATCGCATCATTCAGGAGGCGTTCGCCGAGATTGCGCGCCGGATTCGCGCCAACGAACCAACCACCGAGTGGGATATCGCGCAGTTCATGCTTCGTCGTTACAGCGAGGAAGGAATGGA
>JBKPGQ010000161.1:0-1358 GCA_046729455.1 Verrucomicrobiota bacterium | reverse complement strand
TTGACTGTCGCCTGGACCGGAGACGGAAGATTCGCCGGAGTCATGGCGACGACAGGACCGGTCTGTGATTGAGAAGTTTGAGCGGATTCGCTTTCTACTTCCGGCTGAGACACAGTTGAAGCCGCCGTCTTTGTCCCTCGTGATCTGGGTAACTTCCATTTTCCTTCCACGTCTTGCAGCCAAACTACATTTGGATTGATGAGCGCGACGTCCTTGATCACCAGCCGCCGGGAAAAAAGGGAGAGGAAACGAACGCGCAGCCGGAATGTTTTTGCTTCGAGGAAATGCTTCGGCCCAACCGGCGAAGGTTGCGCAATCGTGATCCCGCTCAGCTCGAGGCCTCCCCAAGGCGTCACGCTCATGCTACGGATTCCAAGCGCGGTGCCGAGGCGTCGGCTCAATCCCTGTTGAATCTTCGCGTGTGTACCCTGCGACTGCACGTACAGATTCACGCCAGTCAGGAGAATCGCGCCAAGCGCAATCACCGCTCCTAGAGCAATCAATGAAATCCGGCGCAATCTTTTCACCGGGAGACGTTACGCAGCCCGACTTTGAAGAAAAGGTGAAAGCCCTCTGCTACTTTTCCTTGTGACCGATACGATTGTCGTTCTCAATCCGACCGCAGGCAGCCCGGAACACGTTCGGAGCTGGCAGGAGCGCATCGAATCGCTCGCTGGCGATTGTCCCGTCCGCGTGACGGCACATTCTGGCGAAGCGGAGGCGCTGGCCCGGGGTGCAGTTGAGGAGGGATTTACGCGGATTGTCGCAGCAGGCGGCGACGGAACAATCAGCCAGGTAGCGAACGGACTCGCCGGCAGTAATGCCACATTGGGCGTGCTCCCCATGGGCAGTGTGAACGTTTTCGCGATGGAGCTTGGCCTGCCGTTGTTCAATCTCCAGCGCTGCTGGGAAATTATTGAAGATACAAACGTCCGTCTGGTCGACCTGCCGAGCGCGAATGGGAAATATTTTGTCCAGCTGGCCGGCGTGGGCCTGGACGCACAGGTGGTGAAAGAAACCAGCCTCGCTTTCAAACGCAGCTTCGGTCCGCTCAGCTATCTCATCTCCGCAGCGCAGATCGCCGCACGGCAACCACCGAAGCTGTTCATCGAGTCGGAGCATACTTCGGTGGAAGAGGGATCGTTTGTTCTCATTGGCAACGGGCGCCTTTACGGAGGCCCCTTCCCGTTTTTTAAACACGCTGTCATCGATGACGGCTTATTTGACGTCGTCGTCTTCACACGGCTCGGCTATCTCGAAATCGTCAAGTATCTCCAGGACGTTGTATTCAGCTCCGACATCAAGGTTCCGGAAATAGAATATTTTCAGACGCGACAACTGCGCATAACAAGCGAACA
>JBKPGQ010000160.1:0-1767 GCA_046729455.1 Verrucomicrobiota bacterium | reverse complement strand
GAGCACGGGTTGCAGTCGATGGTATTGCAGCGCTCCGCCGATCTTGCGGACTCCACTTTGAAATCCGGCGACGACGTCCGCGTTGATTCAAACTACCGGATGGCGTTGGAAATGCTCTCGAGTCCCAAATCTCACGAACATTATCTCGACAATGTTCCCGAGCTGCCGTGGGAAAAGGTCGGCGGCCAGGAGACCGCGCTGCAAGCGATCAAGGACGCGATCGAACTCCCGCTTTTACACGCTGACCTTTTCAAAAAATTTCAGCACGCCACACCGAAAGGTTTTCTGCTTTACGGTCCACCGGGGTGCGGGAAGACACTGATCGGAAAGGCGACTGCCTATAATTTGACCAAACAGCTTCGCGAAAAAACGGGCGCCGAGATGCAGGAATATTTCATGCACGTCAAGGGTCCCGAGATTCTGAACATGTGGGTGGGCGAATCGGAACGAATGGTGCGCGAAATTTTTGCTACTGCGCGCGAGAAACGCAGCGAGGGCTTCATGCCATTTCTATTTATCGATGAAGCCGAATCGATTCTTGGCACGCGCCGCGCATCGCGTCATTCGAACATTCTTTCGACGCTGGTCCCGATGTTTTGCTCGGAGATGGACGGGATCGATTCGCTCAACGACGTAGTCATCATCCTGGCTTCCAATCGCGCCGATCTGATCGACCCGGCAATTTTGCGCCCGGGCCGAATCGATCGAAAAATAAAAGTTAGCCGGCCAGATAAAGAGGGCGCGCGAGACATCTACCGCATCTATCTCACAGACGATCTTCCTTACGACGGCGTGCTTGCCAAGGAAGCCGATGGTCTGGGCGCATCGATCGAGCGTCTGATTGAGCGCTTTGTAGACTGGCAGTTTACGCGCCGCGACGAGAACAAATTCCTGGAAGTGACGCTGCGCAGCGGTCGTAAGGAGACGCTTTACCGCAGCGATCTTATCAGCGGAGCGATCGTCGCCTCGATTGTAGAGCGCGCAAAGGCGATGGCGATTAAGCGGGCCATTGCCACCCAACAGGACCAAGGAATTCGCGAAACGGATTTGCAGCTCGCCTTTAACGCCGAGTACATGGAGAACGATATTTTCCCGACCACCGACATCACCGAAGATTGGCTCAAGCTGATCGATTACGATCCGGAGAACGTTGTCAAAATTTCGCCCGTTAGACCGGTTTCCGACGCGCGAGCGCGCCCAACCTTCGGCGTGATCTGAGTTACGAAGAGAAAATGGCCACTGCGTCGCGCCGCTTTAGCTCGATTTCCTTCTGTGGCTTGCCCAGGTAACATCGGAAAAGAGCAGGACCCGATGAAACGCGTCTTTGGGCTGGAGACGGAATACGGCATTACGCTCAGCGGTGCGGAGACTGTCGATGTCGTGGCCGAGTCGATCGAGCTGGTCCGGCGTTATACCGAGAACGGTGCGCTGATGAAATGGGATTACGAACTGGAAGACCCGCACCTCGACGCACGAGGATTTCGCGCGCGAGAATTACTTCAGGACACCGACGAATCGGCCTATTACGAGATCGATAAACGCCGCCCCCTCAGCTTTGAGGAAATAAAAAGCGATCTCGTGCTTTCAAATGGCGCGCGCTTTTACAACGATCACGCGCACCCGGAATATTCTACGCCGGAGTGCACAACTCTTCGGCAGATCGTTGCACAGGACAAGGCAGGGGAACGCATTCTGGCAGAGTGCGCACGGCGCAGAAATCAGAAGTTGCCCTCCGGATTTGAAGTTCGTCTTTACAAAAACAATACC
>JBKPGQ010000159.1:0-1500 GCA_046729455.1 Verrucomicrobiota bacterium | reverse complement strand
CTCCTGGCGGTTCCGTTGCTCGCGTATTTGCGTGGAAAACGCGGCCCAGCCGCCGCGCTGACTTTTTCATCCACAGCGAGCCTTCGAGCAATCGGAAAACAAAGCGCGGCGCGTGCGGGCAAAATTCTGCGGTCACTACTGCTGGCTTCGTTTGCGGTCTTTGTGATTGCGCTCGCGCGTCCGCAGCTCGGCAAAAGTCTTACCCAGATCGAGGCCAGCGGGATTGACATAATTCTCGCGCTGGATGTCTCCGGATCCATGCTGACCAAGGATTTTACAATCGGCGGACAGGAAGCGGCACGTGTCGATGCGATTCGCGAAGTCACCCGCAAATTTATCGAAGGCCGGCCGAACGATCGAATCGGGATCATCGCATTCGCAGGTCGTCCATATGTAGTAAGTCCTATGACACTGGATCACGACTGGCTTTTGCAAAACCTGGATCGTGTGCGGATCGGACTCGTCGAAGACGGCACTGCCATCGGATCGGCCGTGGCAGCTGCAGCCAACCGGCTCAATGACAAACGTTCGAAAAGTCGCGTGCTTGTTCTCTTAACCGACGGAGAAAATAATGCCGGTAAAATTCCACCAAACACCGCCGCCGAAGCCGTAAAAGCGTTAAAGATTCACTTTTACGCGATCGGCGCAGGAATTAATGGAGTCGCCCCGGCACCCATATTCACTGCCAGAGGGCCGTTAACCGACGCATTAGGCAATATTCTCTACGAAAACCAGCGCGTGGAATTTAACGAGGCCGGACTGAGAGAAGTGGCCAAGATCGCAGATGGCAAGTTCTTCCGCGCGACAGATACCCAATCGCTGGAGCAAATTTATAGCGACATAGACAAACTGGAGAAATCGACGGTTAGCGTGAAAAAATATCAACAATACCGTGATTTGTTTCCGTTGTGTCTGATGAGCGGCTGCGGGCTGTTGCTGGCGCAGATTCTGTTGTCGCAAACTATCTGGAAAAAATTGCCGTGAATTCTTTCATCGTCATTCCGAGGGAAGTCGAGGAATCCCGTGATGCTACCTTTAGGTATTTCCCCGGGATCCCTCGACTCTGCGGAGTTTACCCTGAGCGAGCGAAGCGAGTCGAATGGGCTTCGCTCGCGATGACACCAACTCTATGAGCTTCGGCGTACCACAATGGCTCTCGGGGTTGCTACTGATCCCGCTGCTGATCGCGTTGTTCATTCGTTCAGAACAGCGCGGGCTCAAACGATTGCAGGAATTCGTTTCGGCGCGACTGCTGCCCCAGCTCGCTGGGACGGTGAACCGTCCTCGTCGGATTATTAGATTTGCGTTGCAGCTGCTCGGTCTTGCTTTGGCCATTGTCAGTCTGGCGCAACCGCGCTGGGGCTACACGTTTGAAGATGTAAAACGCAAGGGTCTCGATTTGCTGATCGCCGTGGATACATCGCGCAGCATGCTTTCCAACGACGTCCAACCGAACCGACTCGATCGCGTCAAGCTCGCGATTCAGGATTTAATCAGTCA